>NZ_JAKZKW010000014.1:67682-102925 GCF_022808695.1 Fundidesulfovibrio soli | reverse complement strand
GGGGTACACCCGATCCCATTCCGAACTCGGAAGTTAAGCCCTCCATCGCCGATGATACTGCCAGGACCGCTGGTGGGAAAGTAGGTCGCTGCCAGGATCCTTTTCCCAAACAGAAAGGCCCGTCTAACGACGGGCCTTTCTGCGTTGGAGCGCAGGAATGAGGGGAGGGGGAGGCGGTGCGGCCCGCAGGCGGGCGGTCTGCTCATCTCGGCTGGATAAGTGGCAGGGCGTCTCCTATTCCGACCTGCACGGGCCTCAGTTCGATCCAACAAAAGGGGGCACCCTCAGCCGCAAGCCTGACAAGCCATTTGATTCCATCGCTTCCTATTGTTTCTATGCCCTCCTTGCGCTGCGGCAGCAATAAGAGACGAATTTTCCCGCTTTATCGCCGCCGCGATACTCTCCTTTCCCGCTTCGGGCTAGACGTCCACCATACCAAGCCGCATTCGCGGCCCTACTGGAGGTGACGCATGGCCAACGGGTCCGCAGAGACCGTCAATTCGTGCAGGGGAGGGCTCGGAACCTACATTTCCGAGAATCTCAGTCAGTGCGGGCAAAGCCCCCTGACCACCTGGGGCGGGTATGCCGCCGCCTGGGGCCTGTTCTTCCTCATCAACAACGTGTTGCCGCTGCCCGAGGGGCTCAAGCCAGAGGGCATGTCCGTCCTGGCCATCCTGGTCTGGGCATCGATCATGTGGGTCACCGAGGCCATGCCCGTCGGCATCACGGGCATCTCCATCCCCACGCTCTTGGTGCTCACCAAGGCCTTGCCCTGGAACAACGGCAGGCCGCCCATGGGCCAGGTGTTTTCCGGCTTCACCACCCATGAAGTGTGGCTGTGCCTGTTCGCGTTCTTCGCCGGGGCCATCATCCAACTCCTGAGAATGGACAAACGCATCGCCCTGGCCATCCTGGACAAGATCAAGGCTTCCAACGTGGGGCGCATCATCTGGGGCATGTTCTGGGTGAACATCGTGCTGGCCTTCCTGATCCCCGCCGCCAACGCGCGCGCCGCCACGGTCATGCCCGTCGTCCAGGGCATCACCAACATCCTGGGCGACACCCCGCGCGAACGCGAGGCCAAGAAGGCCATCGTGATCCAGTCGATGGTCTACGCCAGCATGATCTCGGGCATTTTCATCCTCACCGGGCACATGCCCAACCTCATCATGACCGGGCTCTTCGAGAAGAGCGGTTTCCGCAACCTGGGCTACTTCAACTGGATGCTCCTGCATCTGCCCTACATCGGCATGTTCGCCCTGACCCAGTGGTGGGTGCGCTTCCACTTCAAAACCGGCGGCGTGGTCATCGCGGGCGGCCACGAGGAAATCCACCGCCAGCACAAGGAACTCGGCCCCATGACCCGCTCCGAGTGGGCCATGCTCGCAGTCTTCGGCCTGGTCGGCGTGCTGTTCATGACCGGCAAGGGCAGCCCCGTGGTGTTCCACGAGTACCAGTTGGGCGTGATCGGGCTGGTGGGCATCATGATCCTTTTCATCCCGGGCCTGTTCCCCTTCAAGTGGAAGGCCGTGCAGGACCGCACCATCTGGGGAACTTTCCTACTCCTCGGTGGCGCCATCACCATGACCGACGCCATGAGCAAGTCTGGCCTGGCCGGATGGATGGCCGACCACATACACGTGATGGTCCAGGGCATGGGCTGGTGGCAGACGCTTCTGGTGATGATGCTCGGCACGCAGGTGCTGCGCATCGGCATGCTCTCCAACGTGGCAGCCGTTGCCATGCTCGCCCCCATCGTCTTCGCCATGGCCCCCAAGGTGGGGCTGCACCCGGTGGCCTTCACGCTGCTGATCTGCAACGTGGACACCTTCGCCTACCTGCTGCCCACGCAGATCACCGCCGCCGTCATCGCCTACGGCACGGGCACCTTCTCCACGGCGGACTACGCCAAATCCGGCTGGGTCTGCATCCTGCTGGCCATCGCCTTCGGCATCTGCGTCATGGCCCCCTGGTACGCCCTGTTCGGGCTGCCCGTCTGGAACCCCAACGCCCCCTGGCCCTACTAGGAGGACCTCATCATGCCCCGCATGGTTCAAAATCCCACCAGCCTGGACGCCGTCGAAACCGTCCAGGTGGACTGCGACATCCTGATCATCGGCGGCGGCAACGCCGGCTGCTTCTCCGCCGTGGAGGCCGCCAAGCTCGACCCCTCGCTCAAGGTCGTCATCATGGAGAAGGCCCACATCATGCGCTCCGGCGCGTGCTCGGCGGGCATGGACGCCATCAACACCTACATCCCCGAAGGCAAGACCCCCGAGGACCTGGTGCGCTGGTGCCGTTCCCAGGTGGGCGGCGGCCCCATCCGGGAGGACCTGGCCCTCTCCAACGCCCGCGAGCTCAATGAATCCGTGGACGACCTGGAGCGCTGGGGCCTGCCCATCCTGCGGGACGCCGAGGGCAAGATCCGCTACCGGGGCGCCTGGGACATCTCCATCCACGGCGAGCAGCTCAAGCCCATCATGGCCGAGAAGGCCATCGAGGCTGGAGCCCGGATCTACAACCGCGTGGCCTGCACCCAGCTGCTCATGGACGGCGGACGCTGCGTGGGCGCGCTGGGCTTCGGCGTGCGCGACGGCAAGTTCTACGTGTTCAACGCCAAGGCCACCATCAACGCCACGGGCGGCGCGGCCGGGCTCTACAAGAGCTACACCGCCGACGCCACGGACAGCCATCACCAGATCTGGATGTGCCCCTACTGCGTGGGCACCGGCTACGCCGTGGGCATCCGGCAGGGCGCCGAGATGACATCCATGGAGCAGCGCTGGGTCGCCACCCGCACCAAGGACTTCTGCGGCCCCGTGGACACCATCTCCGTGGGCTACAAGGCTCCCATCATCAACGCCAAGGGCGAGCGAATCATGAAGCAGCGCTACGCCCACCTGGGCGCGGACAAGGCTCCGCGCTACATCCGCGCCAACGCCCCCATGGAGGAGTGGCTGGCCGGGCGCGGCCCCACCTACTGCGACACGCGCGGCATGGAGCCGGAGCTGGCCAAGCAGATGATGACCGACTACCTTAACGAGCGCCCCAGCTTCGTGCTCTTCCTGGCCAGCCGCGGCCAGGACCCCGTGAAGGAGCCCATCGAGATCTACGGCTCCGACCCGTACATCGTGGGCGGGCACACCCAGTCCGGCTTCTGGGTGGACATGGAGCGCATGACCACCATCCCGGGCCTGTTCGCCGCCGGGGAAACCGCCGGGGGCAACCCCAACAAGTTCGTGGGCGGCTGCGCGGCCGAGGGCAAGCTGGCCCTGCGCGGAGCGGCGGACTACATCAAGGGGCTCGAGCTGCCCGAACCCGACGCCGCGCAGATCGAGGCGGAGAAGGCCCGCGTGTTCGCGCCCCTGCTGCGCGGGGAGGGCTTCGACGGCCTGCGCGCCCTGGAGATGGAGGAGCGCCTGCAGCGGCTCATGGACGAGTACGCGGGCGGCACCAGCCAGTTCTACCGCACCAACGAGGAGCGGCTGGACTACGCGCTGAAACACCTGGCCATGCTCCGGGAGCAGACGAAATACCTGGCGGCCACGGACCTGCACGACCTGATGAGCGTGCACGAGGTCATCGACCGCATCGACGTGGCCGAGGTGCTCTGCCACCACCTGAAGTTCCGCAAGGAGACCCGCTGGCAGGGCTGGCAGACCCGCGCCGACTACCCGGAAGTGGACCCCGCCTACGACTGCCACGTGGAGAGCCGCAGGAACATGGCCACGGGAGAGATCGAGACCTTCACCCGGCCCTACGAGCAGCTGGTGCCCGGCGACCGCTACAAGCCCTAAAGGAGGAAACCATGCCGCCTATTGTCGATCCGAAGAAGTGCAACGGCTGTGAAGGCCGCGAGGAATCTTTCTGCGAGGAGGCCTGCCCGGGCGACCTGATGTACGTCGGCGCGGACGGAAAATCCCACTGCCACGCCAACCGGGACTGCTGGGACTGCATGTCCTGCGTGAAGATGTGCCCGCGAAACGCCATCGAGACGCGCATCCCCTACCAGCTGGGCTACCACAAGGCCACGCTGAAACCCATCATGGGCAAGAACAGCATCACCTGGAAGTGCACGGACATCCACGGCCAGACCGTGACCTACAAGTACCGCAACCGCCTGGACATTGAGGACTGAGAGCCTAAGGGGCCGCCTTCGGGCGGCCCCATGGCTGCTGGCAAAGGCGGCTTTGGGACTTTGCCAGCAGTCCTCCGCGTAGCGGAGCTTGGAGCAGGGCGGCTTTGCTGCCCGTCAGCGGCTCCCGAAACCCCATCTTCGGGGTTTTGCATCTGGCTGAAGCGCCGCCTTCGGGCGGCCCCTTGACCTCCTGCACGGTGGGACTATGCTTGAAGCATGGCCCCCGACACCCCCCACATGGACTGGCACCTGATCAAAGGCGGCTTCTTCGACGGCCTGGAGCGCGAGTTCGAGGCCTTCAGGGCCTTGGCCGCCACGCGGCGCGTGAAGAAGAACGACATCATCTTCTTCGAGAACGACCGCTGCACCCGCTGCTACTACCTGGACCACGGCTCGGTGAAGATTTTCCGCATCTCCCTGCACGGCAAGGAGCCCACCTTCTTCATCCGCTCCCCGGGCGAGATGTTCGGCCTGGCCGAGATCGTGGGAGGGGAGACGCGCAAGTGCTCGGCCCAGGCCATCTCGGACGGCGTCATCCTTGAGGTGGGCCGCAAGGAGTTTCTGGACCTGATGCTCGATCACCCCCTGCTGGCCCGGCGCGCCATCGAGGTGCTGGGGCGGCGCATCCGTTACCTTACGGGGCAGCTCGAGAACCTGATGACCTGCGGCGTGGCCACCCGCCTGCTCAAGCTGCTGGTCTGCCTCTCCCACGACGAGATCGCCCAGGCCAAGGGCGGCCCCGTGGACGTTCCCGCCAAACTCACCCAGGGTCAGATGGCCTCCATGACCGGCTCCTGCCAGCAGACCGTCAGCGAGACGCTGGCCTCCTTCGAGGAGCGCGGGCTCATCAAGGTCACGCGCCGCAGCATCACCCTCCTGGACCCGTCGGCCATCCTGGAAGAGCTCTCCCGCATGGAAAACTGAGCCCCGCAGGCCCCATCACGGCCGTCCAGAACCTTCCCGCCAGCAAAAAAACGAGACTTTTGCTTGCACCCAGCCGCCGCGATGCTAGAAGCGGGATACGTGGCAGGTCATCATTCAAACGAATGGGGGAAAAGCCTATGAGTCAGAAGATGAGGGTGCTGTTCCTGTGCACCGGCAACTCCTGCCGGAGCCAGATGGCGGAAGGGTTCGCGCGGGCCTTGCGCTCCCCGGAGATCGAGCCCTGGTCGGCCGGGATCATGAAGCACGGGATGAACCCCAGGGCCGTGAAGGCCATGGCCGAGGCCGGGGTGGACATCTCCGGCCAGACCTCCAAGACCGTGGACGAACTGCCTGTGAAGGAGTTCGACTTCGTGGTCACCCTGTGCGACCACGCCAAGGAGCACTGCCCGATCCTGCCGGGGGCGGGCAGGATCATGCACGCCCAGTTCGACGACCCGCCCTCCCTGGCCGCCGGAGCCTCCTCCGAGGAGGAGGTCATGGGCCACTACCGGCGGGTGCGCGACGAGATAAAGGCGTTCGTCATGAACTTTCCGCCCGCTGGATGAATCAGGCACGGCCAGCCGTTTGAGCAGCCCCCGCAGCGGTCGCTTCGGGGGCTTTTCGTTTGGTGGCGCGCGGTTCGGCCTACCGTCTCCGGCTGGAGGAGCCATAAGCCCCATGCCCGGGCTGCCGTATGAGCGGAGAGGTGTGGGCAGCAGGGCCCGCGTGCGGGCGGGGGCGGGCAGGTTCGGGAATGCTCGGAGACGTGCTGGCAGGCCGCGCCGCCTCTTTCACGCACAACCCTGAGGCCGGGGAAGCTCCCCGGCGGGCCGCCTTGCCTTGGGGCGCGTTCTTCCGGTACATTCCGGGAATGAGGCCCCGCCGGTCATGAAGGCGCGCAACGCCGTACTCGCCTGCGCTGTGTTGGCCGCGCTGCTGTGCTGCGGCTGCGTGTCCGGCCCGGGCGCGCCCCGCGCCGCCGGGGGCGTGCTGGACCTTTCCGGCATGGGGCTGGCGGGCGGCGGGCCGGTTCGCCTGGACGGGGAGTGGGAACTCTACTGGAACCAGCTGCTCCAGCCGGACGACTTCCGCTCCGGCCTCGCCGGCGGTGAACGTCCCTCTCTCACGGGCTACCTGGAGCTGCCATCGGCCTGGAACGCCTTCGAGGTGGAGGGCAAGCCCCTGCCCTCGGCGGGCTGCGCCACCCTGCGCCTGGTCGTGCTGCCCGGCGCGGCGAAGCAGGAACTGGCCGTGCGCCTGGCCTCGGTCAACTCGGCGTCCTCCCTGTGGGTCAACGGGCGCCTGTGCGCGCAAAGCGGCATCGTGAGCCGCTCCGCGGAGGCTGAAGTGCCCAAGCCCTCCGTGCTCCTGGCCGCCTTCCCGGCGGAGGGCGGGCCCCTGGAACTGGTGCTGCAGATCTCCAACCACAGCTACCGCGAGGCCGGGGTGCTGGCGCCCGTCAGGATCGGGCCGCGCGCGGCCATGGAGGCGGCGCAGACCAGGCAGTGGTGCGTGGCCCTGTTTTTCGTGGGCAGCCTGCTGGTGATGGGCGTTTATCACCTCGCGCTGTTCTGGTTCCGACGCTCCAACCGCTCGCCCCTGTACTTCGGCTGCTATTGCCTGGCCTGGATGGTCAACTACGCCCAGGCCGACTCCAGCGACTGGGTGGCCCGCCTGTTCCTGCCTGACGTCTCCGCCGCCCTGATGGACAGGATCTCCGTGATTGGCTTCATCGTCTCCGTGCCCATCGGCTTCACCTTCTTCCGCACCCTGTATCCGCTGGAGTTCCCGCGCCTGCCGCAGCTGGCCTGCTCTGTCCTGGCGGCCGCCTTCGCCCTGGCCACAGCCGCGCTGCCAATGATGGCCGCCAGCACCGTGCTGCCGGCGTATTACTCCGTGTCCATCGGCCTGATCATCTATTGCCTCTGCAGGCTGTTCACGGCCTGGCGCAGGGGGCGGGAAGGGGCCGCCTTCATCCTGTGGGGCTTCCTGGTGCTGGGGGTTGTGGGCATCAACGACATGCTCGCGGACATGGGGCTGATCCACAGCGTCTACCTGCTCCCTGTGGGGATGTTCGTGTTCATCCTGTTCCAGGCGTTCGCCCTGTCGCTGCGGTTCTCGCGGGCTTTCGCCTCGGTGGAGAGGCTCTCGGTGGAGCTGGAGCGCAAGAACGACGCCGTGGAGCGGGAGATGGCCGAGCGCGCCCGCCTGGAGCGGCGCGTCGTGGACATCAGCGAGGAGGAGCGCAGGCGCCTCAGCCACGACCTGCACGACGGCCTCTGCCAGCAGCTCACCGGGGCCAGGCTGCGCTGCGAGGTGCTTACGCGCAAGACCCCGGAGGGTGACGCCAACAGCCGGGAACTCAGGCAGCTGGCCGGACTGCTTGAGGAATCCGTGAACCAGGCCTACGATCTTTCCTGCGGGCTGTGGCCCGTGGAGCACGGCCCCGGGGGCAACGGCCCCTCCCTGGAGGAACTGGTGCGCCGCACCGCCGCCGCGAGCGGCATCGCCATCGAGTTCAGCCAGCGGCGGGGCTGCGGCGGGGGGTGCCGCAACGGGCTGGTCACCCAGCTCTACCGCATCGGGCAGGAGGCCATGGCCAACGCCGTGAAGCACGCCAGCCCGGGCCGCATCCAGGTGGAGTTCGCCTGCCGGGAGGGCGGCAGCGTGACCCTGACCGTGCGCGACGACGGCATCGGCAGGAGTGCGGCCGCGCGCGGCTCCGGGGGGCTGGGCATGGGCATCATGGCCCACAGGGCCCGGATCATCGGGGCGGAGCTTACCGTGGAGGACGCCCCGGGCGGGGGCACCCTGGTCCGCTGCACGGCGCCTTGCAGGCCGGCAGGAGCGGAGGGCTGACGGCCCCCCGGAACACGTTCAAGAAGGAGCGCTGACGTGGAAATGACACCGGGCATGCGTGTCTTCCTGGTGGACGATCACCCTGCCGTTCGCCAGGGCCTGGCCCTGCTGCTGGGGCAGGAGCGGCACACGGTCTGCGGCGAGGCCGGCGGGAAGGCCGAGTTTCTGGAGCGCGTCGGGGCGTCCGGGGCGCAGATCGCCCTGGTGGACCTCTCCCTGGGCGAGGAGAGCGGGCTGGCCCTGCTGGAGGAGCTGCGGCGACGCGGCATCCCCGCCCTGATCTATTCCATGCACGAGGACGCGGAGACCATCGAGCGGGCCTTCGCGGCGGGGGCGGGCGGCTACGTGACCAAACGCGAGGTGTCCTCCGTGCTGCTGGACGCCCTGGCCGAAGTGGCGGCCGGCGGGCGTTACGTGAGCCCCCGCGCGGGCAGGAGCCTGGTGGAGCGGGGCGCCCCCGGCGGGGCCGGGCAGGACGCGGGGGCGCTCTCCGAGCGGGAGGGTCAGATCCTCGGCCTGCTGGGCAGGGGCGAATCCGCCGCGGACATCGCTGCCGCGCTCTCCATCAGCGCCCGCACCGTGGAGTCCTACTGCGCGCGCATCATGGACAAGCTGGGGCTCAGCGGCATGAAGGCCCTGAAGAAGCACGCCATCCAACGGATGAAATGACACGTCCCCCCGGGTGCATCGCGCCGCGTTGACCGGCGTTCCGCGCCGCCGTGCAGGGGAATCCCCCTACGCGGTTGAGTGATTCCCCCCACATACTTCCCCCCCGATTGGAGGCATAGAGTCCCCGAGCCCAGGCGTTCCGGGAGCGGCAGGGCATGCCGCGCGCGCCGGGACCCGGCGGATCTACCGGGGAGGAACCCAAGGCGCTGCATATGAAGCTGGAGAAGGCCATCATGACCATCGCCAAGGAGTTCAACCTGCAAGTTCGCCCAAGTGGCGCGCCTCAACTCTGTAACGCTTCGGGCCCGCAGGCGGGCGAAGCCCGGAAGGAGACGGCTTCATGTTCTTCAGGTCCCTGTTCCTCACCCTTTGCCTCGTGTTCTCGTCCTCGGCGTGCTTCGCCTACTCCGAGGTGGTCGAATGGCTGCGGCAGCAGAGCTTCAACAAGTGCAAGAAGTATTACATGGGCCACATCGTGGACAATTTCCTGCAAAATCCCCGCTGGGAATCCGGCGAGACGGCTGATGGCGAAGTGGTGGTCAATGTGCGCGGCAGGATGGACTACGCCGGCAAGACGGTGAACGCCCTGCTGCAGTTCACCATCAATTCCCACAACCGCAGCTGGAACATGAACGCTCTGGAGCTCAACGGCGTGCCCCAGGACAAGGACATGCGCACCGCCTTGGTGGAAGCCATGTGCGAATCCCGCTGAGGCTCGTCCCCGGGCCGCGCGGGCGCTGTTGCTGACCCTGCCCGGCCCTGAGGCCGCCATCGGCCAGGATGTGTGACTGCCGGGAGATAGTTTCCACGGACAGCAGCCGTGGCGGCGGCAGTTGTGCGAGGCGCGCCGCGCCCCCGGCGAAACCTCCCGCCTTGGGCGCGGCGCGCGCTCCGCCCGGCCTTGCTGGGCCGGGCGGAGCGCCTGCCCGTGTTCCTCCCTGGGGCTTGATCCGGGGCGGGCAGGCGGGCTGGTCTATTTTTGTTCCCATCTCGCCGGATTCGTACTGGAATATCCGCACTTCTTGCGGCAAGGTGGCATCTTGAGCTTGACGCCGCCATTCGCTAGGAGGACGCGGGCATGGACCACACAATCGCAAATGACCCCGCACCGGCGGGAGGGGGCAGGCCCGGCCGCGTGGCCGCGCTCGTCCTGGCCGCCGGATTCTCCACCCGCATGGACGGCTTCAAGCCGCTGCTGCCCCTGGGCGGCGTGAGCGTGCTGCGCCGTTGCGCGGGCCTTTTCTTCCACGCCGGGGTCGAGCGCATCATGGTGGTCGCGGGGCACCGCGCGGACGACGTGCTGGCCGAGGCCACCCGCTTCGGCATCGAGGGCGTGCGCAACCCGTATCCGGACCGGGGCATGTTCAGCTCCGTACAGGCCGGCGTGGCCGCCCTCCCTGAGGATACCGAGGCCTTCTTCCTGCTCCCGGTGGACATCCCCCTGGTGCGCGTCTCCACGGTGAAGACGCTGCTCTCCCGCTGGCGTTCCGACGGCCCAGGGGTGCTTCTGCCCTCCTTCAACGGCAAGCGCGGGCATCCGCCGCTGATCTCCATGGGCCACGCCCAGCGCATCCTGAACTGGCAAAAGGGCGGCGGGCTGCGAGCCCTCCTGAACGGGCTCCCCGGGGTGGACGTGCCCGTGCCGGACAGCAACATACTGACCGACATGGACACCGGGGAAGACTACCGGGCCGCCCAGATCAGGCTGCGGCGCTCGGGCATAGCCACCCCGGAGGAGACCCGGGCCCTGCTGGACATCCTGGACATGAACGAGCGCGGCAGGGCCCACGGGGAGGCCGTGGCCAAGGTGGCCCTCTGCTTCGCCAAGGCCCTCAATGCCGCCGGGCGCGCCCTGGACCTGGAGTCGGTGCGCACCGCCGGCCTGCTGCACGACGTGGCCAAGGGCAAACCCGACCACGAGAGGGAGGGGGGCGTCCTGTTGCGGGGCTACGGCTTCAGCGACACGGCGGCTATCGTGGCCGCGCACCGCGATGTCTCGCTGCCGGAGGGCGAACTGCTGGGCGAGCGGGAGGTGGTCTACCTGGCGGACAAGTTCGTGCGCGGCGCGAGCCTGATCCCCCTGGAGGCCCGCTTCCAGGAAAAGCTGGACCTCCACGCCGGGGACGAGGCCGCAACCGCGGCCATCACCCGGCGGCTGAACAACGCCAGGCGCGTGCTGGCGGCCCTGGAGGCTGAGGCCGGGCGGAGCGTGGACAAAATTCTGGCCGGGTGCGGCGTCTGGGCGTGACCTCCGCACTGCCGCCCCGAAATGGCCTCGGCTGGGCGACACTCCCTTCGGTTTGACGAGGCGGCCCGGTTCGCAATCACGCAAGCACCTCTCCAGGGTGCGCTGAATCCGGCGCTCCGGGCCTTGCCAGCGCCGGTTTTGCGCCGCTTCCCGGTTGCCTGCCCGGCCCCGCTTGGCTACACCTTGGCCATGCGGATTCTGTGCATCGACGGACACTTCTTCCTGCGGGCCTTCCGCGAACTGGGGCATGAGGTCCTGGGCATCGGCCCGTCCTGCCTCATGGACGTGCCCGTGGACCGCGTCCTCTCCCTCAAGGATCTGCACGACATCCTGAACGCCCGGGGCTTCGCCCCCGACGCCGTACTCTGGGCCGACACCTGCAAGCCGCCCCTGGTGGCCGGGCTGGAGACCCTGCCCTGGCCCACCCTGGCCTACTCCATCGACCAGTATCTCAACCCCTGGCACCAGTCCTATTCGGCCGGATTCGACGCCGTGTTCGTGGCCCAGAAGGACTACCTGCCCATGTTCGAGGCCGAGCACCCCCGCCCGGCCGTGTGGCTGCCGCTGTTCTGCGATCCCTTCGTGCTTCGGGGCGTGCCGCCGGGCCTGGAGCCTGGCGGGCGGGACATCCCCGTGGCCTTCGTGGGCACGCCCGACCCCGGGGCCAACCCGGCGCGCAAACCCTTTCTGGACGCCTTCGAGCGCCTGGCCCCGCTGACCCGGGTCTGCGGGGACTACGCTCCGGTGTTCACGCGCAGCAGGCTGGCGCTGAACCAGTCAGCCGCAGGGGAGCTCAATTTCCGGGTGTTCGAAGCCATGTGCTGCGGGGTCGCCGTGCTCACCGAGGACATCGGCAACGGCCTGGGGGAGTTGTTCACGCCTGGGGAGGATCTGCTGGTCTATCCGCGCGGAGACGCGCCCGCCGCCGCCGGGATCGCCCTGGCCGCCCTTGCCGGGGACAAGCTGGAGGAGATCGCGCGTTCGGGCAGGGAGAAGGCGCTGCGCAGGCATACGGTGGAAGCCCGGGCCAAAACCATCCTGGCCTGGGCCGCGCGGCTGGCCGCGCAGGGAGCGCCCGCGCGCAGGCTGCGCGACATCGCGGCCGTGCGGGCGCGCATGGCCAACGCCTACGCCATCCTGGCCCTGGACGAGCAGCTGCCGCTCACGCCGGAGCACCGCCGGTTCTACCTGGAGCTGGCGGCGGCGGTTCGGGGGGGCTGAAGTGCGCCTTGAGACGTAGCTGAGGCGTGGCGCGGAGCGGCTGCGGGAGGGGGTGCTAGAGGCCCATGGCGCCGCGGATGGTCGTCGCGACGCGCTCGATGTCTTCGTCGGTCATGTCGTGGTAGCTGGGCAGGTTGATGGCTCTCCCCGCCAGATCGCCGGCCACGGTGTTCTCCGGCTGCGCCGCGAACAGGCCGAGCGCGCTCAGCGGGGAGAAGAACACCCGGGCATCTATGTTTTGCTCCTTGAACAGGGCTGTCAGCCGATCCCTCGTCAGGCCTGTTTCCGGGGCGAAGACCACGGTGGGCATCCAATAACCGTTGCGGGTGCCGTCAGGTTCCGGGTTCATGCTTACCCCGGGCAGGGAGCCCAGTGCCCGGCGGTACTTCGCGAAGATCTCCCTTTTGCGCAAGGTGAGTTCCTCGATGCGCTCCAACTGGGCGCAGCCGATGGCTGCCTGCACGTTGGACATCTTGTATTTGAAACCAACCATGTCGGGCCAGAACTGTTTCGTCTGGGTCCTGCTGCGGCCATGGTTGCTGAGAGTCAAAACATGCTCGTGGAGGAGGGGGTCGCTGGTGACGAACATGCCGCCTTCGCCGGTGGTCATGGTTTTGGTCCCATGGAAGGAGAACGCGCCGAAGCGCCCCATGGAGCCTGCCCGGCTGCCCCGGTAGATGGAGCCGATGGCTTCGGCGGAGTCCTCGATCACGGGTATCCCGCGCGATGCGCCGATGGAGAGCAGGGCGTCCATGTCGCACAGATTGCCGTAGATGTGCGTCGCGATGATGGCCTTGGTGCGGGGCGTGATGGCCTGCTCCGCCCGGGCCGGGTCGAGGCACCAGGAATCCGGGAGCACATCCGCGAACACCGGGGTGGCCCCGAGGTAGGTAATGGGCGCCGCCGTGGCTATCCAATTGGTGTCGGCAAGCAGGACCTCGTCACCGGGGCCGATGCCCAGGGCGGCAAGCCCCATGTGCAGCGCGCCGGTGCAGCTGGAGGTGGCTATGGCGTGGGGAACGCCCAGGTAGCTGGCGAATTCGGATTCGAAACGGGAGATGTAGGCGTAGCAGAGCTCCCCCCATCCGTTGGCGGCCGCGTCCGTGGCGTACCGGATTTCGAGCTCCGTGATGGAGGGCTTTGTGTAGTGTATCTTGGGCTGCATGGTCATGGCGCTTCGCTAACGGAATTTCAGGCTGGGCACGGCCGTGAGGAAACGCCCTCCCCACTGCCGGACGTAGCCGTGATGCTCCACGATTTCAGAGACGATGTTCCAGGGCAAAACCAGGATGACGTCGGGCTTGTCCTCCCGCAGGGTTTCCACAGGCAGGATCGGCAGGCGCGAACCGGGCAGGAAACGGTTCTGTTTGGAGGGCGCGGCGTCGCAGACGTAGGGTACAAGGTCGGCCCGGATCCCCGCATAGTTGAGCAACGTATTGCCCTTGGCCGCCGCCCCGTAAGCGGCCAGGCGCAGACCTCGGCGTTTCAGCCGGATCAGGGCGGCTAGAAGGTCGTCCTTGATCCGGTCGGCCTTGGCCTGCAGGCCTCCGTAGGTCTCCATCCTGTCCAGCCCGAAGCGGCGCTCCGTTTCCAGCACGCGGGACACGGAGGCGTTCCTGGCACGTGAGGAGTCGCGGCGACAGCCGTAGACCCGCAAGCTTCCGCCGTGCGTGGGCAGCTGCTCCACGTGCCAGGCGCGGAGACCCTCCGATTCAAATATGGCGCAAACCGTCCGCAGCGAGAGGTACGAGTAGTGCTCGTGGTAGACAGTATCGAACTGCCCCAGGCGCAGAAGCTTCAAAAGGTGCGGGAACTCCAGCGTGACCACCCCGTCGGGCTTGAGGGCCTCCCTGATTCCCGCGGTGAAATCGTTGATGTCCGGAACGTGTGCGAAGACGTTGTTGCCAACGAGCAGGTCGGCCTGCCGGCCCTCATCGGTGAGCCTGTTAGACAGGCCGAGCCCGAAGAACTCGCGGATGACGGGGATGCCGAGGCGCTCCGCAGCCTCGGCGGTGCGGTCCGTGGGTTCGATGCCCAGGCAGGGTATCCCCATCTCGACGAAGTTGCGGAGCAGATAGCCGTCGTTGGAGGCCACCTCGAGGACGAAGCTCCCGGGCCCGAGCCGGAGCTTGCGCCGGATCATGGCGGCGTAGCGGGCCGCGTGCGCGCACCACGTGGAGGAAACGGATGAAAAATAGGCGTAGTCTGGGTGGAAGAGCATGTCCGCCCGGGTGAAATCCTCCGTCTGCACCAGGAAGCAGCGGCTGCAAGCGAAGAGGCGCAGAGGGTAGTGCGTCTCGGGCGAGTTCAGGTCAGCCTTGTTCAGGTAGGAGTTGGACGGGGGGGCGCAGCCCAGATCGAGAACGGTATCCGTCAGGGGAGTACCGCAGTGGCGGCAGTTCATGCGGGAACCCCCTGAAAACTGTCGTTGATGAAGGCATGGCCGCCATCGCGCTGGGAGATATCCGTCACGGGGCCGGGCCATTCGATGGCAAGGCGCGGGTCGTTCCAGGCCAGGCCCCGTTCCGATGCCGGGGCATACGGCGCGGTGTGCAGGTACAGAAGCTCGCTGTCGGGCTCCAGCACCTGGAAGCCGTGGGCGAACCCCTCGGGAATGACGACCATGCGCGCGTTGTCCCCGGTGAGAATTGTCGTGTGGTGGCGAAGGAAGGTCGAAGACCCCTGGCGGATGTCCACGGCCACGTCATGCACGCTCCCGCGCAGGCAGCAGACGAGCTTCATCTCCGCATGGGGAGGCATCTGATAGTGAAGGCCCCGCAGCGCCCCGATGGATGCGGTCTTGGAGTGGTTGACCGCGACGATGTGCCGTCCCTTCAGGATTGAGACCAGAGCCTCGATGCAGAACAGGCGCTCGAACAGCCCCCGGCTGTCGGTGAAGCGGGTATGCGAGACTTCGAACAGCCCGTCGACAGGGGTCGGAATGATCGTCATCACCTGCCGCCCGCGTCGGCGAGATAGGCATCGAGCTGCGCGTGGCTCTCCACCCGATTATCCTCCATGAAGGCCTTGTACCATTGCCCGGTGCGGGCCAGCGCGGTCTCCAGGCTCCAGACAGGCTCCCACTTGAGCAGGGCGCGGGCTTTCGCCGAATCGATCGACAGAGCCTGCGCCTCACGGAGTTCGGGGCTTTCCGCCACGTGCCAGCGCACGGCGGGCCAGATGGAGGCGATGCGGTCCAGCAGTTCGCCGACGGTCACGGCCTTCGCCGCGTCGGGGCCGAAATTCCAGGCCTGCGCGAAATCCTTCCGCTCATCGAGCAACTTCGCCCCGAGGCACAGATACCCGCCGAGGCAGTCCAGCACGTGCTGCCAGGGCCGGCGGGCCAGGGGATTGCGGACTTCCAGCGAGGCTCCAGCCCCGACGGCCCTCACCAAGTCGGGGATCAGCCTGTCCTCGGACCAGTCGCCCCCGCCGATTACGTTGCCGCCGCGCACCGTGGCCAGGAGCGGTCCGCCAGAGTGGAAAAACGCGTCCCGGTAACTCGCCGCGACCAGTTCTGCGCAGGCTTTGGAAGCGCTGTAGGGGTCCTTCCCGCCGAGCCGGTCGTTCTCCCGATAGCCCCAGACCCATTCGTTGTTGGCGTAGCATTTGTCTGACGTGACGACCACGACGGCCCGCACATCCGGGCAGGCGCGGCAGGCCTCAAGGACGTTGACGGTCCCCATGACGTTGACGTCGAACGTGTCGACTGGCTGACGATAGGACCTTCGCACCAACGGCTGCGCGGCCAAATGGAAGACGATTTCCGGCCGGGCTGCGGCGAAAACCCCGGCCAGGGCATCCATGTCGCGTATGTCGCCAATGACACTACGCATTTGCAGACAGAGGGAGCTGAAATGGGCGCCTTCCTCCGGGGCCAGGGCCAAGCCGGCGGTGTCGGCCTCCAAGTGCGAAAGCCACAGGGAGAGCCAGCTCCCTTTGAAGCCGGTGTGGCCTGTGACGAGCACCCTGCGGCCACGGTAGGCCTTTCCGAGGAATCCTATTTCCATATCTTCCAGGGGGGATTCGTTTCCCACAATCTTTCAAGGGCGTTCTTGTCGCGCAGGGTGTCCATGGCCTGCCAGAACCCCTTGTGCTGGTAGGCCATCAGCTGCCCCGCCGCTGCCAAGTTCTGCAGGGGGTCCTGCTCGAAGCTGGTGTAGTCTCCGTCTATGTAGTCGAAAACCGAAGGCTCAAGAACGAAGAAACCGCCGTTGATCCAAGCCCCGTCGCCTGCGGGTTTCTCCTGGAAGCTCGCCACCGCGCCGTTCTCCACCTCAAGGGCGCCGTATCGGCCGGGCGGCTGGATGGCCGTGACTGTCGCATGACGGCCGTGCGACTGATGGAATTTGATCACTGATTCTATATTCACATCGCTGACACCGTCGCCGTATGTGAAACAGAAAGTGCTGTCACCAATGTAGTCGCGGACGCGCTTTAACCGTCCGCCAGTCAAAGTATCTTGCCCTGTGTCGATGAGTGTAACGCTCCATGGCTCGGCATGGCATTCATGCACGATGAGGCAGTTGTCTGCCATATTCACCGTGATATTCGACATGTGCATGTAATAGTTTGTAAAGTATTCTTTTACGACATATCCCTTGTAGCCGAGGCATATGATGAAGTCATGTATGCCGTAATGGGAGTATATCTTCATAATATGCCATAGCATCGGCCTCCCGCCGATTTCTATCATGGGCTTCGGCTTGAGGTGTGATTCTTCGCTGATACGTGTACCAAGGCCTCCCGCCAAAATCACGGTTTTCATGCAGCCCCTCCAGGCATGACTATGACCAGGGACGGCCCATGCAGGGGCACGGACCGCGCGGTGTCACGGCTTGAACCCAGGTCATTGCGTTGAATCATCTGTGACACGTATCCTTCCAAGCGCCAGAATCGCAAGCAAATCCCTCTTCTGCACCTCGGAAAGCTCATTGAAGAGGTCGTCAGCGGGATGCCTTTCGATTTGGTGGAGCACCTTCTTGAGAATCAAAGGAGCATACCAGGAAAAAACCTTGTCAAAGTAGGGGCTGAAAAAGCGGTTTGCAAGGGTCAGGTTACAGTCGTTGGTTTCGGTATAGGCGAAGAAGGCCATGTAGTAGATTTCGAGAGCCTCGTCGAACAGGGCCGAGGCCTTGGGGTCATCCAGACCGAGGTGGCTGGCTATGCGGTGTCCCAGATCCGGCCATTGTTCGAGTTGTTCTGTCTGAGTGGTGTAGTTGCCCGACGTCAGGCGCTTGCTGAACGGCCTGCAGGCTTCATAGGGCGCGATGAAGGCGTAGGGCACGGGAAGCGACTTGTGCTTCCCGGAATACATCGAAAGCATATGCGCGCACAGTTCGATAATGACGCCCGTCTTGATGTCGCGGAAGAAAGACATCACGTCCTTGAATGTTTCCGTCCGGTAGACAGCATACATGGTGGACGTGAAGATGGCCATGGTCTTCTTGACGCGCTCGTCCGTGTCCTCGATCTCGGAAACAAACGTCTCAGAGTACGCTGTGTAGCGCTTGAGGATACATCCATTGTCAAAAACGTACCACCTTCCCTGGGCGGTGCTGTAGTCATGGTTGGCGTTCAGGAAGTCGCAGACGCTGCGGATTCCTGTGGTGGCGATATGCCTTCTGTCTGCGCGGAGAACCGTGTAGGGCGTGTCAATGAATTGGAACGAGTAGTTGACTCTGTCTATGAAGGACCGCGTTGTGTCGCTGAAATACGTCACGCGCAGGTTTTTGCGCTGCAAAACACCGTTTTCCATGGCTGTGTCGGACGCGTCAGCGATGATGATGTTGGCGTTTGTCCCTTCATAATAGTCAAGCACTTCCTGCACAGTGATCTGGCGATCCTTGGTCGGGATGATGATCGAGACGTCAGAAAGCATTGTGCGCCTTGGTGAAAGATGTTGCGTACGGAGCGTCTGGTTGTCGCGGAGCTAGAGGTCCTCGTGCATGACGGCCCCGAAGGAATTGGCGGCCGCCTGCATCAAGACGCTGCTCCAGCTGAGTCCAAGCCCAAACCCGGCGAGGAGCAGCCGCAACGGCCCTTCGTGGCCGGACGAGGAAAAGGTCTCGCAGAGGGCGAGCGGGATGGAGGCCGAGCCGCAATTGCCGTACAGGCGCAAGGTGTTGACAACCTTCTCGCGGGGCAAACGGCCTTGCTTGGAGATGGCGTCCAGGATCATCAGGTTGGCCTGGTGCAGGCAGACCGAATCGATCTGTTCGATCGAGGTGTCCGCATGCCGCATGGTGGCCTGAAGCAGCTTGGGAACGATGCCGTGGGAGAACGTGAACACCTTGACTCCGTCCATCTGGAAATACGGCGGGCTGTCGGACTCCCTGTAGCCCCTGCCGGGTTGCCTGATGCATTGGGAGTTGGACCCGTCCGAACCGAGCAGCACGTACATTGGAGCCGTGCCTTCCGTGAATTCCAGGGCCGTGGCGGTCCCGGCGTCGCCGAGCAGGGAGCCCGACTTCAGGTCGGCGGGGGCGATGGTCCGCGAGAGGGTGTCGCCCGTCACAAGAAGCGCCCGCTTCAACGCGCCTTTTTCAAGCAGGGAGGCGGCCAGGAACAACCCGTGGGTGTAGCCCGAGCACCCGATGATCGTGTCCAGCACGACGCATTGCTTGGAGAGCCCGAGGCAGCTGTGAATCTGGTACCCCGTGGGGGGGATGAGGTCGTCCGGGGTGACGTTGGCTACAACGAGGAGGTCGACGCTGTCGGGGCTCCACCGCAGATCTTCGAGCAGCTTTCGGGCGGCGGCGACGCACATGTCTCCGGCCGTGGTGGCCGGTTTCGCCTTGTAGCGCACGTCCAGGCCGGACATCTGGGCCGCCCGCAGCAGTTCCTCGCGCGATTTCTCGTCCGGCGCCAGCGCGACCAGTTCGTCCATCGTGACCGCATGCCCCGGCACCACGGCCCTGCAGCCGACAAACGCCACATTCTGAATCGTCACGCGCCTGGAGGGAAAAGTATCGTCGCTCATGGCGTCAGCTCCCTTCATGGAGGATGTTGGGTCCGAACCTGCCGAGCAGGGTGTTGTATGATTCCGCGAATTCCTTCCTAAACGCGGCGGTTCTCCAGGGGGTGTGGGAAAACAGCAGCATGTTGAACCGCGCGAGCAGCTTGCCAGCTAGGGAAGGGTCGGGCTCACGCGGGAAATCTTTGAGGGCCGTGCGCAAGTGTTCGCGTATAAGCGTGGCCAGCCGCACGTACAATATGTTGCATGGCTCTTCAACAAGCGCCTGGAGTACGGCACGAATTCGTTCGTCGCCTGCTGCTTCGGGGTCGAAGACGGTGCATTTGCGCTGGCCGCACACCTCTTCGAAGTAGACGTCGGCGAGGGAACAGACGTCGATGCCGGTGAGGTTGCCCTCTGCGTCGCATTGGGGAAAGTACGGATATAGCTTGCAGACGAGCGGGCGGGAGCCGTGCGGCTCGCATAGCCCGTTGCACTGGCAGTGCAGGAAATCGATCTTCAGGGATCTGCCGTCAGGCAAGGGGAAACGCCGATGCGTCACCTTAGTGCCCTGGCGGATGGGCGAGCGCGCGTAGGCTTCGAATTCGCCGGGGAAGAAGGGGATCGTCACTGCGGAGCCTGCGCCCGTGCCGTCGAAATTGCCGCAGCAATACCCCCCGCACGTTTGCCAGCAGCCGTTGACCCCGGGCAGGGGAAGTGCATCCAGGCGCTCCCAGTCGGTGGTCATGGCTGTTCAGCGCCTGACGCGTTCTGTCTGGCGATGAAGGCCGCCAGGCCGCTGATCGTGATGACCTCGGAGAGGTCCGCGTCGGCAAGGTCGATGGCGATGCCAAGATCCTCCTCGATGTCGGGGATGAGGGTGGCGAAATCAAACGAGTCGAACCCGGCCTCCAGAATGTTCGTGTCAGGGTCGAGAGGCGCGTCCATGAATTTGGTTGCGGCGATCTTCCCCAGCGCGGACAGTATGGTCCCCAGGATACGCTCTTCAGTGAGAATGTTCATACGCGTTGGACGCCTTTTGCTCCAGTTTCGGGCGGTCGATCTTGCCGTTGGCGTTCAGGGGGAATTCCGTGAGGAACTCCACCCTGCGCGGCACCATGTAGTCTGGAAATCTGGTCCGGCATGTGAGGAGCACCTCGCCGGGGTCGGCCGAGCCAACGATGAAGGCGTGGAGATGGACGCAGACGCCATCCGCATTTCGCGCCGGAGAGACGACGGCCCCGTGCACGCCCGGCAGCCCGGCCAGGTGGTTCTCTATCTCCACGAGTTCCACACGGTATCCGCGGATCTTGACCTGATGGTCGATCCTCTCGATGAAATGCAGAGTGCCGTCCTCATCCTCCAGCACGAGGTCGCCGGTTCTGTACCATCTCCGGCCGCCCTCCTCGGCGAAGGCCTTGGCGGTCTGCTCCGGTTGGTCCAGATAGCCCGGGGTGAGCTGCGAGCCGCTCAGCCAGAGCTCCCCTCTGCTTCCTGCCGGCAGGACCTCGCCCGATTCGTCCCGGACGCTGAAATGCTGCCCGATGAACGTCCGGCCCATGGGCACGAGCCCGTTGACGCAGGCTTCGACCCCGGGGGACCAGGCATGTCGGCTGATCGCGATGGTGCATTCGGTGGGTCCGTAGAGGTTCTCAATAATGGCGTTGGGCGCGGCCACGGCCCACTGGCGCACTAAGCTGTGCGGGAGCCCCTCGCCGCAGAACAGGCTCACCCTGATGCCAGGGAAGGAATCCGGCCCGAGCTGCTTGAGGCGGGCCATGCTCAGCAGCAGCGACGGGACGCTGAACCACGACGTCAGCCCGGCACGCTGGATGTAACGCGCCGGGAAAATCCGTTCTTCCGCTGTCGGCACGCACAGACACGCCCCGGACTGCCATGTGGCGAACAAGTCATGCACGCTGAGGTCGAAGGTAAGGTCAAACAGTTGGGAGCAGCGGTCCTGGCTGGACAGGCCGTAGAACCCGGCGATGGTGTCGAGGTACGGCTCCACGTTGGCGTGGAGCACCGGAACCCCCTTGGGCCTGCCGGTGCTGCCCGAAGTGAACATGATGTACATCTTCGGGCTGCACCGCTCCGGCCGGTCAACTCCGCCGGAGCTAGTGTGCAGGCAGTCGCGGCCGAGGATGGCGAGGGATTCCTCCTTGGACCCGGCAGGCTTGTCGGGGCAGATGATCGTGCCCGCGCCGGTGTTCACGGCGGCCCGCATGGCGGCGGACAGGCCTGCGGCGGAGGCGACCACCGTGTCGGCTCCGCTGGCCCGCAGCATGGCCTGGGTGCGCTCCAAGGGAAAACGGGGGTTGAGCGGTACAAAGGTCTTCCCCGACAGCAGGGCGCCCAGGACCCCCGCATAGGTGGACAGGCTCTTATCGGCCCAGACGGTGACGGTTTCCGTGCGGCAGGCCGAATCCAATGCCCGGGCTATCCGCCGGGCCTCTCCCAGCAGCTCCCCGTAGGAGACGTCCCCCCCCGCGAACGACAGGGCCGGGTCGTCAGGAGCCCTTCGGGCGGAGGCCAGGAAGCGATCCACTATGTTGAGCATCAGTCTGTCCTGTCCGGAGTCAGCGCACGCGCTTGAGATAGCCGCCGGGGCATTCGCTTATGCGGAGCTTGTCCGTGATGGAGCTGTCCTGGGCGAAGCGCTCGTCGCCAGCCAGGAATTCGTCGACGGCCGTGAGGGGATTGTTTCCCTTGCCCCAGCCCCTGCCTTGCACGGGGTTGGGCGAATGCTCGATCGCCGTGTCGAACACCACGCAGTAGCTCCCAACCGTCACGAGGTCCGCGTAGGCGCGCAGTTCGGCGAGCACGTGGCCGTGGGTGTGGTTCGAGTCCAGGGCCAGCAGGCAGGGGCCGTTCCGCCCGGCCAGGGCGCGGACTGCGGCCACGGTGTCGGGAGCGACGCTCGAGCCTTGAACCATGGTGATGCGCCTGGCCAGGGGGTGCGCTTCAATGGCCTGGCGGTTGTGGGTCCTGATGTCGATATCCACGCCGATGACCCGGCCGTGCTGGATCATGCCGCACTGGACCAGGAGCTCCAGCATGGAGGCATAGAACACCAGGGACCCGCCGTGGGCGATCCCGGTCTCGACGATGACCTCGGGGCGCACGGTCCAGATAAGCTCCTGCATGGCCAAGATGTCCTGCGGGAACTGGATGATGGGCCTGCCCAGCCATTCGAAATGATAGGTGTAGCGGTGCAGCTCGGCGCGCTGCATCCACTCCTGGCTGGAGCGCTCGAACCCTTCGTCCCGGCCCATGGCGGCGATTTCCTCGGCGCAGCGCTCCTTGAACTCCTGGGGAGATTCCATCGCAGTCTATTGCTCCCTGGTGAATACTACCCGGGCGGGATTGCCCATGACCGTGGCGCCCGGGGGGACGTCCTTCAAAACCACGCTGCCCATGCCGATGGTAGCGCCCTCGCCAACGTTCGTGCGGGGCGGCATCATGGCCCCGGTCCAGACGCCGGATCCTCGCGCTATGCGGGAGCCTTCGAGGATGGTGCAACGCGCGAACAAGGTGCAGCACGGCTCGCACTGAACATCCTCGCCGAGGTAGGCCATGGGGTACACGTTGCAGAAATCCCCCAGCCGCACCCCGAAATTCAGGATGCTCCACGGGCCGACGACACATCCCTGCCCGATCTTCACTGAAGGGTCCACGTGGGCCAGCGGATGCACCAGCGAGGTGAAGCGCGCGCCCCGCCCGGCCAGGGGGAGGACCAGGCTCTCCTTGTTCTCCGGCTTGCCCATGGCGCAGACGAACATGTCCTCGCTGTCGGGCGTGAAGCCGTCGATGGGAAGCACCCGCACGGAGGCGGCCTCCTCCCCGAGCCGCTCCAGGAGAGGGCCGGGCGACTGGGCCACGTTGTTGTCAAGAAAACCAGCCACGGGCACATCGGTATGCGCCGCCTGCTGAATCTCTTTCAGGTAGGAGAAATAGACCCGTCCCAGGCCGCCGCCGCCCACGATCCACAGGTTGCGGCAGGGCTGTGCGCGGAAGTCGTGAAGGCTGTTGTCCCGCATGACGGCCTCAATTGCCCGGCTGCATTTTGTCGTTGGGCACCCAGGAGGTGTAGGCCACCCCGAAGGGGACGCCGTCGGCAGTCAGCTGCATCCGCAGCAGCCGGCACTGGGGCAGGAGGCGGTCCTTGACGGCGGAGATGGGCGCGTCCTTGCGGGGCAGGCTGGTTAGCTGCATCCCGCCGAAGAGCCATTGGCCGCCCACGTTCGCCTTGTATTGCAGCTCCAGCTTCTTGAGCAGGCAGAAAAGGGTGTCGGCGAAGCCCATGGGCCAGGGCTTGTCGTAGGTCACGCGGTCGTCGGCGAAGGGCATGGCCGCCATGAGCTCGTCCTCGGGGAGCGGGATGGACTCGATGGGGTGCTCCGCAGGCAGCTCCAGGGCGCAGATGCAATCCCGCTCCTCGCCCCAGGTGAGCGTCGCCACGGGAGAGAGGGCGTTCAGCTCCGGCTCCTTGCCTGTGCGGAGTTCGAGCATGTTGGAGGTGATGAAGCCCTTGAACTTGAAATCGAGAGGAGGCACGCCCTGGGAGTAGTGGAGCAGCGCCTCGAAGAGTGTGGAGCCGTGGAGGTAGTGTCTGTCACCCAGGAACGGCAACCGGATACGCAGAGGGTCGGCCATAGTTCTTCCTTGCTTGGAGGATGTTTCAGGGTCCGGTCTACTCTTTGTCAGCCAGGAGTGAGATAAGCTTGTCCACCTTGAAATACCCGCCTGCGACTAGGTCGATGTCTTCAGGCACGGAGAAACCACACAACTCGTCAAGCTCCATCAGGAGCATAAGGCAGTCAAGCGAGTCGAGTATCTTGTCATGCAACATGTCTGTGTCCATGCTGACTGCAATATTCGGATCGTTTTTCACCTTTTGCAGGGCCGTGTTGACTGTAGTCAGGGCATCGACGGCGTTCATGCGTGGCTCCTTCGGAAACGAATAGAGAAATTGCTGCGACGTGTTTTTCTCGTATGGAACAGTGCCGTCATTCATGAAGGCATACCCCAGTACGGCTGCGGCTGTAAACCTCCCGCAGTTCTGCTCAGCAGTCCCTTCCGGGGGCTGGCGGCCGCTAGGAGTATTTTTCGTTCCCCATGTCCGTGCGCGTTTTCAAGCAAGATATATGCCGAAATGCTTGGGCTCTGGCGTGGGGCAGGGGCGCATGCCCCTGCGTCAGGACCCGTCATAAGAACGGACAGCAACATACTGCCGGGGGGGCGAATGGGGGACTGCCCCTGGTGAAGAACCTCGGGTGCGGCGCGACGCGGCGTGTGGTGGGCAATTCCCTCCTAGAGAACGTGCTCTGGCGGGAACCGCGTCCACCGTCAGGGCGTGCCAGAGGAATGTTGCTTCTGCAGGGCCTTTACCCTGTCGCTGAAAAACCAGTATTGGCCGAATTCATGCTTGTATTTCCGAAGGGTGTCGAGGGAACAGTTGTACGGCTTCAAAGCGAAGTCACCTTGCGGTTTCTCGAAGTTGAATGTTCCGTCCCACAACTTCGAGAGGTCGATGCTCTCGGTGAAGAGGTTGTCCTTGAGCGCCTGCTTGAAAATCTTCGTTCCTGGAAATGGAATGAGGGTGTAAACGTGGTATTTGTCCAGCTCCAACTCCAGGATCATTCTCCTCGTGTCTTCCAGCGTTTCGGGCGTGTCCTCGGGGAAGCCGATGATGAACATGCCTGTCGTGAGCATGTTGTGCTTCTTCGCGAGCCTGGCGATCTCGAAGATTTTTTCTCGGGGCAGCTTCTTGTGGATGACATTCTGCCGGATATTGTCGTTCCCGCTTTCAATGGGCATGGGGAAGTGGATGCAGCCCGCTTCGGCCATGGCCGCCATCATATGCTCGTCAAGAGCGGCGATGTTGAAGCCGGATGATGAGTCAAACTGAATGTTGAGGTTGCGTTTGCGTATCTCGTCGCAGAACTGCATGACGTGTTGTTTGTTCAGTGTGAAGTTGTCGTCAAAGATAGAAAAATAATTAATGCAGTGCTCGTGGTACAGATATTCTATCTCGTCGAAGATGTCTTGAATCCTGCGCAAGCGGAGCCCGCGGCCCATCATGTGGAACGCTGAGCAGAACGTGCAGTCCAACGGGCAGGAGCGGCTGGTGTACAGCGGCGCAACGAGGGTGATGTTGTTTCCTTTCGGGTTGTACCATTTGGAATAGTCGGAGCGGTAGTCATCTATCCGCAGCATGTCCCAGGCGGGAGCCGGCATCTCGGCGGGGGCCAGCGGCGACATGCGCTTGTTGACATGGACGGTGCCGGAGGCGTTCCGCCACGCGATACCGTCTATGTTTGCTAAAACGGCGTCCGTCGGGCTCTGGATGTGGCGCATGAGCCTGGAGGTCTGCCGTTCGCCCTCGCCCAGGATGATGTAATCGAAGGAGGGACACTTCGTGAGGATGTCCTGCGCGAACAGCGTGGCGTGCATTCCGCCGAGAATGGTCGGCAGCTTCAACGCCCGGGCACGTACAGCTTCCGTCAGCTTCCGCGCGAAGGGGAACTGGGAGGAGACGAGGCAGTTCAAGCCGAGAACATCGAATTCGCCCGTTTCGAGCCGCTTGACCACATGCTCGATCTTCGCTTCCTCTGTCGTCAGGCCTACCCTGGTGAGCAGGTCGAGATTGAGGATCTCGCTGGTATGGCCTTCCTTGCGGAGCATTCCTCCCACGCAGAGCAGGGACATGGGCGGAACGATCTGGACCCTGCTTGGGTTGTGAGGGGTCGGCATGGAGAGGAGCAGGATGTGCATGGCGTCTCCTTTAGGATCGAGGATGCGGAGTGGCGGCGCCTCTGGGGCGGGTGTCAAAAAATTGGTTGCTGGCTGGCATGGTTCGGTTCCTGCGTAGCCGGCGCGGCCTCGGATGAATGGAGCAGCAGCCGGGCCGGAGCCAGGCGGCGGGCGGAAACGTTGGCCAGCGCGTAGCCGAACTCGCGCTCCAGCGCCTCGCTGACCACCACGACCCCAGCGCCTTCGAGCAATCCGTAGAGCCCGTGGATTCCTGAATCGCTTGGCCCCTTGAAGGGCACCTGGGCGGCCACCGGCGCGAAGCGGCCAGTGGGGTAGAGCGCGGCCAGGGCTTGGGCGCAGGCCTCGGCGTCACCGGGCAGGCCCAGCACCGGGAGCGGCTCCCCGGCCTGGATGCGGGCATGGGCCAGGGCGACCCCCAAGGCCCGGCGCAGGGCCTCGGCCCAGGCGCGCAGGGTGTCCGCCAGCCCGGCCAACATGGCGGACTCGGTCTCCAGGTGGAAATATCTGTCCAACTCGCCGGTTCGGCGAAGCGACTGGGCCAGACCGGCAAGCTCGGGCACGGGTTGTCCGCGCTCCTCGGCCTCGCGGGCCAGGCTGGCGGCCGTCTCCACGTCGCGCAGGCGTTCGCCGAGGGCCTGCGCCAGTTCCGCTGCCCGCACGGGTGGGACGGCCCTGGCGGCCGAGGCGATGCGCTCCCGCAGAGCTTCGCGGTCCAGGTCAGGCAGGGCGGCCAGGGCCTGCAGGCCGCCGGGCAGGAACACTGCCGCGTCCAGGATGCCCGTGTCCGAGAGGCGGTGGAAGCGCATGCCGCGCTCCCGGCCGATCTGCCGGGCCACGTCCTCCAGTTCGGCGGCGATGCCGAAATAGTTGAAGCGAGTCCACACCTTGCGGCCGTTGACGTCCGCCATGGGGAACACGGCGTTTGTCTCCAGCAAGTCGGCGTCCAGCCGGTGGCTGCAGACCAGCGGCGCTTCCGGGTGGTCGTCCTGGGAGGGCGTCTGCTCTTTGGCCCCGGGCGTGTAGTACAGCTCCGCCGAGGCCTCGCCCGGCCAGGAGTGGTCCACCCCGGCCAGGAACACGTCCGGCGCGCCCAGGCACTCGGCCAGGCCCAGGCAGGCGATGGCGCAGCCCGTCCAGGATTCGCGCAGCCGGTAGGGGTCGGGCAGCAGCGTGGTGTTGAAGGCCTCCATGAAGAAAACACCGGCGTAGTCCCCGGCGGAATCGGAGATGTTGGCCCCGGAGAGGCTCACCAGCCAGGTGTTCTTGAGCTTGCGGCCCGGGCGCAGCAGGTGGGGGTAGCGGAAATCGGTGTCCAACTGGAGCACGAAGTCCGGCTCCACGCCGTTTTCCAGGCAAAATCCCAATGAGAGCGAGATGCAGCCGATGAGGCAGGTGCGCTTGAGTTCCTCCAGCGCGGGCAGCACCAGGGGCAGGCTGGGCGAGGGGAACAGCCAGGCCAGGGGCGCGCCGCCCTTGCCCTCCAGGGCGCGGCACAAGGGCCAGCGCAGGTGCAGGGGGTGGTTCCGGGCCAGGGCGATCTCCCGGTAGAGCAGGGCCGGGGCGTCCTCCCGGGCGCGCACGCCCAGCTCGTCGGGCACGGAGGGGCTGGTCTGGGGCAGGTAGACGTACTTGAGGTAGCGCCAGGCCAGGTTCTTCTGCACGGCGTCCACCCAGGCCGGGTGCCTGTCATAGGCCTCGGCGCCCACCACCAGGGTCACGCCGTGGCGCAGCAGGCCCGGGTCCAGGCCGCGCACCGCTTCGAAGGCGGCCTCATTGGCGCTTGGGAACCACAGCCGCCGTTCGCGGGGCACGGCCTTGTCCGGCGCGGTCCCCAGGAAGACCACCAGGGAGCGGTCCCCCGGCCGGGGATGGTAGCCGCCTTGCTGCGTGAGGAACATGCCGCCCTAGTTCCCGGACTTGTCGAACACGCGGTAGTAGTCTGTGTGGGCCCGGTCGAAGTCGGGGCGCTGGCCGATATCCAGCCAGTACTCATGTACCGGGAACACCGAGGGCTGGTCCCCCTGGGAGAGCAGGGCCTGGAACAGGTCCGGCATGTCGTAGGGCATGCCCCGGGGCACCAGCTCGATCAGCTCCGGGCGAAGAATGTAGATGCCCGCGCTGACGAAGAAGCTCTGCACCGGCTTCTCGTCCAGGGAGATCATGCGCGTGCCGTCCTTGATGCGCACCACGCCGTAGGGCACCTGGAAGGAGTACTCCTTCACGGCCATGGTGGCGGCGGCGCGCTGCTGCTCGTGGAAGTCGAGCATGTGGCGGAAGTTGACGCGTGTCAGGATGTCGCCGTTCATGACCACCAGGGAGTGCTGGGGCTTCTCCGGCAGCAGGGAGAGCGCCCCGGCGGTGCCCAGGCGCTGCGTCTCCCAGATGTAGTGGATGCTCACGCCCCAGCGGGAGCCGTCCCCGAAGTACTCCTTGATCATCTCGCCCTTGTAGTTGAGCGAGATGTAGAAGCGTTTGAAGCCGTACTCGATGAAGTTCTCCAGGATGATCTCCAGGATGGGCTTGGGGCCGACATTGAGCAGGGGCTTGGGGCAATCCCTGGTGAGGTCGCCCAGCCGGGTGCCCAGCCCCCCGGCCATAAGCAGCACGGAGTTGGGCATCAGGTTCAGGTGCAGGAGGTCGGAGAGCGTCTCCAGGCCGATGAGATGGCCGGTCTGGTCCACCACGGGGATGTGGCGGATAAGCTTCTCCTTCATCTTGAGCAGCGCGGCCAGGCGGCCCTCGTCCTTGAGGATGGTGGTGGGCGAGCCCTCCATGACGCGGCTCACCGGGCTGTCCAGCGGGATGTTGGAGAGGATGGCCCGGCGCACGTCGCCGTCGGACACGGTGCCCAGGAGCCTGCCGCTGCCGTCCACCACCAGGGCGATCTGCTGCGCGCCGGACTCGATCTTGCGGATGGCCTCCAGGAAGGGCAGGTCCGGGGCGATGGCCAGGGCGCGCCAGTCGAACGGGGTTCTGTCTTGTTCGGGCATCATGGGCTGCATGGTGGGCCTCCGCTCACAGGTCGTGAAAAGTCTTGAATCCGCGCGGGCCTGCGAGCCAGGCCTTCATGGCGGCCAGCATCAGGGCCACGCCGCCCTCGCGGTGATACGGGTTTTGCACGTTCCGGGCCAAATTACGGAATTCGGGGCTCAGGGCCCGGCGCACGGCCTGGGCGATCAGGCCCCGCTCCGGCTCGCAGTGTGTCACGTTGTCCGGCCGGATGCGACCCAACTGGCGGTTGCCGATGTCCACGGCGGGCACGCCCATGGAGGGCGACTCCAACAGGCCGCTGGAGGAGTTGCCCACAACGGCCTGGCAGCAGCGCATGGCCGAGAGGTAGCGCAGCCGCCCCAGCGAGGCGAACAGCCGCCAGTTGGACGGATGCGCGGCCACGCGCTCCGCGATGAGCCGGGCGTGTTCGCGGCCGTGGGCGTCGGCGTTGACCCCGGTGAACACGATAGCCAGCTCCGGAAAAGCCTCCAGGGCGTCCAGCAGTGCCTCGCACTGCGCGGCGGAGCTGTGCCCCTCCTGGGTGACGGGGTGGAAGGTGACCAGCAGGAAGGGTTGCTCCTCCCCTATGTCCAGGGCCTTGGCCACCTCGGCGCGGGTGAGCAGGCTTTCGGGGCGCAGGCCGTCCAGGCCCGGGTCGCCCACGGTGAACACCGTGTCCGGGTTTTCGCCCATCTGGATCACGCGCTTACGGTAGGGCTCGGCGCTGACGAAGTGCAGGCGGGAGAGCTTGGTGATGGCGTGGCGGAAGGCGTCGTCCGTGGCCCCGTAGGTCAGCTCGCCTCCGGCGATGTGCGCCACGGGCACGCCCATGACCACTGCGGCGGCAGCGGCGCAGAGCGCCTCATAGCGGTCGCCCAACACCACCAGCAGGTCCGGGGCCAGGCGGCCGAGCGCCGGGCCGTAGCCCGCCAGGGCCCGGCCCATGCCCGCGCACACGGCCTCCGGGCTGTCGGCGTCACCAAGCATCTCCACGCATTCGTCGGGTTCGAAGCCGTCGGCGCGGATCTCGGAGACGGTCATGCCGTGCTCGGCGGAGAGGTGGCTGCCGCTGACCAGCAGGCGCAGGGCGCAGTCCGGGTCGGCGCGCAGGGCCTCCAGCAGGGGCTTCAGAAGCCCGTAGTCGGCCCGGGTGCCGGTGAAGACGCAGACGGAGTGCTTGGCGGCTTTCACGGCAGCTCGATCTGTTCGTCGGGTTGGTAGTCTCTGGCGGCAGTGCGCCCCAGCACCGCATCCCAGCGCATGGGGGAAAGGCCCGTGCCGGGCCGCTTGGCGGTCAGGTTCTCGTCGGTGAAGATTTCGCCCGCCGCGATGGCCCTGGCGGCCACGATGCTCTTGCGGGCCACGGCGCGGTTGGGCAGCTCCGAGGCGGTGGGGCGCTTGCGCCCGTCGCCCAGGGCCAGCTCGATGTTGCGGATGGCGCGCACCATGGCCGCGAGCTCCCGGGGCTCCAGGCTGGCGGCGTGGTCCGGGCCGGGCAGGAACCTGTCCAGGGTGAAGTGCTTTTCGATCACTGTCGCGCCCAGGGCCACGGCCGCGATGGGCACCTCGATGCCTTTCGTATGGTCGGAGTAGCCCACGTTCACACCGGGGAAGGCGGCCGCGATGGTGTTCATGGCCCGCAGGTTCACCTCGTCCATGGGCGTGGGGTACTGGGTGGTGCAGTGCAGCACCGTGATGCACGATAGTTCCACGCCCTTGGCCTCGAACACGGCCAGGGCGGCTTCGATGTCGCCCAGGTCCGCCATGCCCGTGGAGAGCAGCACCGGCAGCCCGGCGTCCGCGACGGCCCGCAGGTAGGGCAGGTTGGTGATCTCGCCCGAGGGCACCTTGAAGATGGGCGAGCCCAGGCGGCGCAGCAGGTCCACGCTCTCCAGGTCGAACGGGGAGGAGAGGAAGGCCACCCCGCGCATGGTGCAGCGCTCGATCAGGGTCTCGTGGGCGGCCACGTCCAGCTCCAGCTTCCTGAGCATCTCCAGTTGGGATTCCCCGGAGCCGGTGCGCTCCTTCTGGTAGGCGGCCTTGGGGGCGGAGGCGGCGGCCAGGCGCTCGGCCTTGAAGGTCTGGAACTTGATGATGTCCGCCCCGGCCTCGGCGGCGGCGTCCACCATGTCCAGCGCGCGGGCCATGTCCCCGTTGTGGTTGACCCCGGCCTCGGCGATGACCAGCACGGGGCGCCGGGATGCGCTGCCTTGGCTCATGTGTTCCCCCGGATGTTGCCGGGCGTGAGCCGCGCCCCAGGGGCCAGGGGTGCGAGCACGCGCACGCCCATGGCCACGAAGCAGCCCGCGCCGATGGAAATGTTGTCGCGGCAGATGGCGCCGCTGCCGATGAAGCACCCCTCGCCAACGGACGTCCCGCCGTTGAGCACCGCGCCGGTGGAGACGTGGCAGAAGTCGCCCACTGCGGCGTCGTGCTCCACGAGGGCGCGCGTGTTCAGGATGCAGTGCGCGCCCACGCGCGCCCCGGCGTTGACCACCGCGAAGTGGTGCACGACAGTGCCTTGGCCCAGGCTGGCGTGGGGCGAGACCCGCGCCAGGGGCGAGGCCACGGCGGGGAAGGAGAAGCCCAGCTCCTTGAGGAGCGCGGCCAGGCGCATGCGCGGCTGCGGGCTCTCAAGCTGGCCCACGGTGATGAGCGCGAAGCGGTAGAGGCGGGCCAGGGCGGGCAGGTCCTCGTCGGTGCCCAGCACAGGGTGCCCGAGCACCTCACTGACGCCGCTGCCAGGGCGCTCCACCACGCCAGCGATCCTGCGGCCGGCCGCCTCCAGCACGTCGATGACGGAGCGGCAGTGGCCGCCGCCGCCTACGAGCAGGATGGCTTCCGGGTCGGGGGTCATGGCTGGTCCGTCTAGGGTGTTATGTTGCGGAAACTGCTCGGAATGTTCACCAGCCTGTCCGCGATGTCCAGGGAAATGTCCAAGGGGCCGCGCGGGGCCTGGGCGTACATGGGCAGGGTGTGCAGCGGCTCCCAGACGGGGCGCGTCATAACTCCGGCATCATTGGAGAATTCCAGGAAGGCGTCGCGCTGGTCCCGGCTTTCCAGAAGCAGGGCGTTGAGCCAGAAGTTGGGCGTGGTGCCCTCCCGGGCGTCCACGAAGGCCAGGGGCAGGCCCTTGAAGGCTGTGGCGTACTCGGCGGCCAGGGCGCGCTTGTCCGCCAGGAAGCGGGGCAGGCGCTCCAGCTGCGCGCAGCCCAGGGCTGCGTTCAGGTTGGGCAGGCGGTAGTTGAAGCCCAGCTCGTCGTGGCGGTAGAGCCAGCGGTGCGGCACCTTGGCCGTGGTGGTGATGTGCTTGGCGCGGCGTCCCAGGGTCTCGTCGTTGGTCAGGATGGCCCCGCCGCCCCCGCAGGTGACGATCTTGTTGCCGTTGAAGCTGAGGGTGCCCAGGAGCCCGAAGATGCCCGTGTGGCGTCCGCCCGAGGCGGAGCCCAGGGACTCGGCCGCGTCCTCCACCAGGGGGATGCCCCAGGCGGCGCAGATGTCGGCGATGGCCTCGATGCGGCAGGGGTGGCCGAAGGTGTGCATGGGCACGCAGGCCGCCACGCGCCGCCCGCTGGCCTTCTCGCGCACCTGGCCGTTTGCGCTTTCGCAGTTGGTTTCCAGGAAATCCCGCAGGGCGTCGGGGGAGAGGCCCAGGGTGTCGGCATCCACGTCCACGAAGGCCGGAGAGGCCCCGCAGTAGGCTACGGCGTTGCAGGTGGCCGCGAAGCTGAGCGTCTGGGTGAGCACCAGTTCGCCCTGCTCCACGCCCGCCAGGCGCAGGGCCGCGTGCAGGGCCGCCGTGCCGTTGACCGTGGCCACGGCGCAGGCCGCACTGGTGATCTCGCGCAGCATGGCCTCGAAGCGGTCCACGAAGGCCCCCACGGAGGAGACGAAGGTGGAGTCGATGGTCTCCTGCACGTAGGCCCCCTCGTTGCCCCCGAAAACCGGGGCGTGCAGGGGGACGAAGCCCTCCGGGGCGCGGTGCGCGGCCCGGACGATGCGGACGATCTGTTCGAAGGTGCTCATGGCGTATATTGTGTGAAATCCTTCGTGTTTGAGGCTTCCGCCCTGCCTTCGCCGCGCCGGGAACGTGAATATATTTGAAGAATATCCCCGCTCCCGGCGCGGCGGAGGCAGGGGCGCAACCCGGCATGGTTCATGGCGGAAGCATGGTCCAGGTTTCAGAAACCCATCGCCCTGATTATTTCAGCTGTGGGCGCGAAGCGGAATGGGATTCCAAAGGGAGGAACTCCCTTTGGCCGCCGGAGGCATCCCCCCGCCCCTCTTATCCCCTAGATATTATACCTGTCCGCCTTGTAGAGCCGCAGGTTCTCCGGGTCGGTGAACCAGGCGGCCGTTTCGGCCAGGCCGCGCCGGAAGCCCTCCAGCCCGCCGTACTCCGGCTGCCAGCCCGCCAGGCGCAGGGCCTTGGCGTTGTCCGCCCAGAGGCGCTCCACCTCGCTCTTGGCCGGGCGCAGGCGCTCCTGGTCGCAGAGCACCTCCACGTCCGCGCCCATGACCTCGGCGATCAGGCGCACCGTGTCCCCGATGGAGACCTCGAAATTGGAGCCCACGTTGACCACCTCGCCCACGGCCGCGTCCGCTTCTGCCACGGCCACGAACCCGCCCACGGTGTCGGCCACGTAGTTGAAGTCCCTGGTGGGATGCAGCGCGCCCAGCTTGATCACGCGGCTGCCGCCCGCGATCTGGGTGATGACCGTGGGGATCACGGCCCTGGCCGACTGGCGCGGGCCGTAGGTGTTGAAGGGCCGGATCACGCTCACCGGCGTCTCGAAGGAGGAGTAGAACGACAGCGCGATCTGGTCCGCCCCGATCTTGGAGGCGGAATAGGGCGACTGCCCCTGCAAAGGGTGCTCCTCGGTGATGGGCACGAAGCGGGCCGTGCCGTACACCTCGCTGGTGGAGGTGTGCACCACGCGGGAGACGCCCAGGTCCCGCGCGGCCTGGACCACGTTGAGCGTGCCCTTCACGTTGGTGTCCACGTAGGTGTCGGGCGAGTGGTAGGAATAGGGGATGGCGATGAGCGCGGCCAGGTGCAGCACCACGTCGCAGCCGCGCATGGCGGTGCGCACGCCGTTGGGGTCGCGGATGTCGCCCGCGAACACGTCCAGGCTCCTGCGGATCTCGGCGGGCGAGGAATCCAGCCAGCCCCAGGAGTTGAAGGAGTTGTAGAGCACGAAGGCCCGCACGTCGCAGCCCATGCGCACCAGGCGCTCGGTGAGGTGCGAGCCGATGAAGCCGTCGGCCCCGGTGACCAGGATTTTCTTGCCCGCAAGCTGCATACGCGTCCCGCCCGTGTTGGTTTTGCTCGCTGTTTCCCGGAGTCAGTCCCCGGAGATCGAGGGTGCGCCACGCAAAACCAGTGATTTAAGTTTGAAAAACATAGGCATGTTTTTCAAGGTGTTCACGCTAGAGGGTCCAGCCGTCGTCCACCACGATGTTCTGCCCGTTCACGTAGGCCGAGGCATCGGACAGCAGGTATACGATAGTGCCCATGATGTCATCGGGGTCGAGCATGCCCTTGCTCATGCCGTGGCGGTTGTAGGCCGCCAGGAAGGCCTCGGGCTGGGCGTCCAGGATGCCGCCGGGGCTCAGGCAGTTGTAGCGTATGCCGTTGCCCCTGAAATATTTGGCGAAGTATTTGGCCAAGTGCTGGAGCGCCGCCTTGATGGCCGCGTACTCCACGGGCATGGTCATGGGCGTTCCGTCGTAGATCTCGAAGCGCGGGGCCATCACCCCGTAAATCGAGGAGAGGAACACCACGTTGCCCCCGCCCTGGGCGGTGAAGGCCAGGCTGAAGCGCTGCGCCGCCAGGAAGTAGCCCCCCAGGTGCAGGGAGACGTTCTCGCTGAAGTCGGCGTAGGTCACGTCCTCCAGCTTGCGGCCGTAGTTCTTGTTGCGGGGGTAGGCTGTGCAGACCAGGGCGTCGATGCGCCCGCGCAGGTCCGTGACCTGGGCGATGCACTCGTCCAGGGAGGTGGCGCTGGTCATGTCCACCTGATGGCAGGAGACGTCCCCGGCCGGGAATTCCGTCGCGACGGCCTCGGCCCGGGCCAGGTCGAAGTCGGCGATGGCCGCTTTGCCGCCTTCGGCCAGCACGGCCGCGACGATCCTGCGGCCCAGAAGGCCCGCGCCGCCCAGCACCACCACGGTCTTGTCCTTGAGCATCATAACCAGTCCTTGATTCGTCTCACGCCGTTCGGCGGAAATTTTGCGTATTATGGGCCGCAGGGTGCAATCGGCCCGGTTTCGTGTTCCCGGATTGCAGTCCTGCCGCCGTGAACCGCCGGGTGTCCGTCCCACGCAAGGGGGTGCCTCACGTTTTTGCCCTGCCACACTGCCGCAGTGAACCGCGCCGGCTCCGTCCTGGGCCTGCTCCGGGCCGGGAATGACGATATTCTTCAAATATATCGGCTTGCCCGGCCCGGAGCAGGCCCAGG
>NZ_JAKZKW010000014.1:27678-67672 GCF_022808695.1 Fundidesulfovibrio soli | reverse complement strand
GGCCCAGGGCGGAGCCTACAGCCACCGGGATGCCTCCGGCGGCCAAAGGGCTTCGCCCTTTGGAATCCCATATAGGTATGGGCCCATTGGCCGTTGCCTTTTCGCAGGGGAGCTTCGCAGCTCCCCTGCGACGAAACAAAGTTACGTCAGCCGCTTGAACCCGGCCTGGATCACCCCGCCCTTGAGGCGCTTCTCCAGGCTGCCATCCTGCTGTGCGGCGCGAAGCTCCGCGAACACCGTGGCCGAATCCGCCACGAAGCGGTCGATGATGGCCTCGTCGTAGGCGTTGGTCATGTAGACCGCCGCGCCCAGCAGGTAGCCCTTCTCAAGCATCTGCTGGGTGTAGAAGGTCTGCGCCGCCGGAGCTTCCGGGCAGGTGAACCCAATGTGCGTCAGCGGCGGGATGCCGTCGATGTGCACACCCACGCCCGTCTCGGCGGCGATGCGCTCCCACCCGGCGTTGAGCCGCAGGCCCAACTCCGTCAGCCGTGCGGGCACGTTCAGGCGCTCCATCTTCTCCAGGGTGGCCAGGGCGGCGGTGTAGCCCACGCGCTCCGTCCACATGGTGGAGCTGATGAAGCTGGACTGGGCCGCGTCCATGGCCTTGCGCCTGCCGATGATGGCCGCGATGGGGTAGCCGTTGCCCAGGGCCTTGCCGAACACGGCGATGTCCGGCTCCACCCCGTAGGTCAGGTGGATGCCGCCCATGTTCACGCGAAAGCCCGACGTCACCTCGTCGAAGATGAGCACCGCGCCGATGCGGTCTGCGATGGCCCGCACGCCCTCCAGGAAGCCGGGGGCCGGGGCGTTGCCGCGCTGGGGCTCCATGATGATCACGCCGATGTCGTCGTGGCGCTTGGTCAGGGCTTCCAGCTCGTCCAGGCGGTTGTAGTTGAAGGGGAGGTTGCTCTCCTTCAGGCCCCGGAACAGGCCCGTGGGGGAGAGGCCGGGCAGCAGCTGGCCGTCCAGGTTGCTCTCGTCGCCGATGTTGGCGGCCAGGTACCAGTCGTGCCAGCCGTGGTAGCCGCAGAAGGCCACGCGGCCCTTGCCCGTGGCGGCGCGCCCGATGCGCACGGCCACGGCGCAGGCCTCGCCGCCGGTGCGGGCGAAGCGCGCCTGCTCGGCCCAGGGGTGCAGCCCGATGAGCCGCTTGGCCAGGGCCACTTCCTCCGGGGCGTTCAGGGTGCACATGCTGCCCTTGTTCACGGCCTCGATCACGGCGGCGTTCACGTCGTCGTCGGCGTAGCCCAGCACGCAGGCGCCCACGCCCATCTGGGCGAAGTCGTAGTAGTGGTTGCCGTCCAGGTCCCAGACTTCGCAGCCCTTGGCCCGGTCGTAGTAGGCGGGCCACAGCCCGGGGAGGAAGCGCTCCGCGCGCTTGGAGAGCAGCTGGTTGCCCCCGGGGATGATCCGCTTGGCTTCCTGCCAGAGTTTCTGTCCTGTGTTCATGGCTTTATGCCTTCTCGGCGGAGCTTGCGCTTTCCTGTTCGCGTTCGCTGTTGAAGTTGGCCCAGTATTCCTCCACGCGCGTGGCGTTGAGGCGGGTGAGGCCGCCCGCGAGCATGTGCCCCACGATTTCGGCGGCGGTGGCCTTGGCCACGCACGGCCCCATGCCTTCGATCACGGCGCGGAACAGGTCGGCGTCCTCGCTGTAGTCCAGGGTCAGGCGCACGGCGTCGCTGTTGCCAGGCACGGTGAAGGCGACGGTCTCGAAGCGGTCGAAGTCGAAGATGCGGCCCCAGCCGGTCTCCAGCTGTTCGCCGTGGTGGCCCTCCAGGCTGGCGGCCAGCATGTCGGCCGCGTAGCCCCAGGCGTTCATGCCGAAGGGCAGGCCCTCGGTCTTCACGCCGGGCGCGCCCTGGACCAGGCCGTCGTACACGGCGCGCATGGCCTCGGGGGCGCAGAGCACGTCGTCGCCGTCCACGGAGACTATCGCCGCGAGTTTCAGGGCCTGGGCCGCCTGCAGGTGGCGCAGGGGGATGTTGCCCTTGCTGCCCGCGAACACGCGGACTTCCGGGCCTTCGAAGGCCTTGAGGGTCTCGTTGTCGGGCTCGGGGGTGGTGGCGATGACCACCACGGCCTTGCCGGACTCAAGCTCCGGGGCGAACTCGCCCTGGATGCGCCCCAGCAGCCAGTGCAGGAAGGGGCGGCCCCCCGCCTCCAGCAGGTGCTTGCGCTTGAGCCGGGTGGAGCCCAGCCTGGCCGTGACCAGAATGCCGATGGTGCCGGAATTCATGGTTCAACCTGCGAAGTCGATGGGCACGAAGCGGGATTCCCGGTCGGCCTGTTCGATGGCGAAGAGGGTCTTGAGCACCTGGTGGTCGCGCTCCATGGTGTTCACGAAGGGGCCTTCGCCGCGCACGGCCCCCAGGAAGCAGGCCACCTCGTCGATGTACATGTTCTCGCCGATGTTGGCGTTGTAGCCTTCCTGGGCCTTGCCCATGGAGTAGGGGATGGTCTCCCAGGCGTTGGCGGCGGGGTCGAAGATCTTGATGGCGTTCTCGTCCCAGTCCCAGCGGAGCTGCTTGGCCTCGCCGTTGATGACCATGCGGCGGGTGGCCGCGCGGGAGACAACGTCCACGCAGAGGTTCAGCATGAAGTCGCCGTAGTCGAGCAGGGCGTTGTAGGTGTCGTCGATGCCCTCGGCCCCCTCGATCTCGATGGTCTTGCGGAACATGCCCGCCACGCGCTTGGGGAAGCCCAGCACGTCCACCAGCCAGGTCAGCTCGAAGGGCACGATCTCGCGCCCGCCGCCCGTGGCCGGGTTGGAGACGTAGTATTCGCGCACGTGCTCGTAGGTGTGCCAGTCCGGCAGGTACTGGCCGGAGTGGTAGAGGATGTTGGAGATCTTGCCGAGCTTCCCCTCGCGGATGATCGCGGCCACGGTCTGGATGGCGGGGTGGAAGTACAGCGTGGAGGACGGCGCGGCCACGATGCCCGCCTGGTTGCACAGGGCGATGACCTCCTCCATGTCGGTGTCCACCACGCTGGCCTCCACGAAGAAGGGCAGGCGCAGGGCCGCGGCCTTCTTCATGTAGATGTGGTGGGCGTCGGGCGGCACGGAGATGATGAGGGCGTCGGGCTTGTGGGCGGCCACGGCCTTGTCGAAGTCGTCGTAGGTGGCGACGCCGTGCAGGGAGGCGGCCTCCTCGCGGCGGTCCTGGCGGGTGTCGAAACCGGCGATGTCCGCCGGGGCGAAGTCGAGGGCCTTGAGGCAGCGGATGCGGCGTTTGCCCATGGACCCGAGTCCGATGACGAGCGCTTTCATGGAATATCCTCCCTCTCGGGGTGTCGCGTAAGCGGGCGCGTCAATTAGCGGCGCGACCGCACATGGTGTCGTACACGTTCATGCGCCTGGCCTGCTCCTCGATGGTGCAGAAGTCCTCCAGGCGGCCTTCCAGAAAATTGCGGACCTCCAGGTAGAGGCCGGGCTTGAACTCCGCGTCCAGGGTGTCGTCCAACTCCACGCGGTTCACGGCCACGGAGCCGATCTCCTGCACGTGGAGCTGCTCCATGGGCCGGAAGATGTAGCGCCGTTTGGCCGTGAGCACCTCCACACCCCAGCGGCCCGGGGCCGCCCAGTTGGCGTGGTAGGAGAAGGGCGCGCCGCCACGGGCCAGGCCCGCGCCCGCGAACACGGCGCAGTCCGGGTGCCAGTCCAGCGAGCCGGAGGTGAAGCAGGCGATCTTCTCGGGCGCGCCGCCCAGGAAGAAGGCCGTGTCCACCACGTGGGAGGAGTTGGCCAGGAACCAGTTGGCCATCACCTCCGCGGGCTTCTTGAGTGTGGAGATCACATGGCTCCACTCGGTGAACTCGAACATGAAGGAGGTGGGGCCGCCGTCCTCGTCGATCATCTTGCGGGCGGCCAGCACCGGGGCGTAGAAGCGCCGGTTGTAGCCCAGCACCACGGTGGCCCTCAGGCTCGCGGCCAGGGCCGCCACCTCGCGCACCTCGGCGGAGTCCACGCCGCCGGGCTTTTCCAGCAGAATTTTTCGCACGCCCGCGCGCAGCAGGGCCTTGGCCGTGGGGGCAAGCTGCTCCACGCTCACGCTCACCACGGCGGCGTCCGGCAACTGCGCGCCCGAGGCGATATAGGCGTCAAGCCCGCCCTGGACCACGGGCACGCCGGTGGCCTCCTCGAAGGCCTTGGCCGAGGCCGCGCCGCGTCCTACCACGGTGGTGGGGGCCTCCAGGGCCTTGAGAGCCTTCATGTAATCCTGGGCCATGAGGCCCGAACCGATAAGCCATATGGACATGGTGGTTTCCTTCTCGATCAGGTGATGGGGCAGCTCTCGACGGAGCGGCCGCACTTGCGCAGGTGGCCCAGCAGGGCGTCCAGCATGCCGGTGTGCAGCAGGGCCGACGCCTCGTAATCCGGCAGCTCGCAGCGGCCCTCGGCCAGGATCCGCTCCAGGAACAGATGGGAGAGCTCGCTCTGGTAGGGCAGGCGCACCTCCAGGGCTTCGGGCTTCCAGCCGTTCTCCGCCCGGCGGACCGTGCCGCTGGCGTAAATTTCGTCGATGACGGCCGAGGCGCGCTCGCCCAGGATGTTCAGCACCGGCGGCGCTGCGGAGTCCGCCCGCGCGTGCAGCGCGACCTCGGTGCCCCCGGCGCTGCGGGCCGTGAGCGTGCCGGAGAATTCGATGTAGCCCTTGCGGGAGCTTTCGTGAATCTGACAGTCCAGCCCGGAGGCGTCCCAGGTGAAGCGGGTCTCGCCGGAGAGGTAGGCGGCAAGGTCCGCGAAGTGCACGGCGTTGCAGCCCAGGCCCCACATGCCGCCCTGCTGCGCCACGCGCACCGGCCCGCCCAGCAGGGGCTTCAGCTCCTTGTAGAGCGGGTACATGCGGCGCGGGCAGTTGACCCAGGCCGGAACTTTTTTGGAGGCCAGCAGCTCGCCCACGGAGGCGTAGTCCTCGATGCGGGTGAAGAGCACCTTCTCGAAGACGATGGCCCCCACGCCGCAGCGGGCGAGCAGCTCCCGCGCGACGGCGGCGCGTGGCCCGGAGGAAGTGGCGATCACGGCGGCTTCGTAGTCCTTCCCGGCGGGAATTTCGTTCAGGAAGGTCGCGGCGACGTTGGAGGATGCGTCCGCCACCTCGGCGAAGCGGGCGATGGCCACGTCCAGGGACGCGGCAGAGGGGTCCACCACGTCTATGTCCAGCGCGCGGGCGGAGCGCGCCAGGCCCTGCAGGTGTCTGCTGCCCAACTGGCCCGCGCCGACGAGTACGATTTTATGTGCCATACATGCCAATCCTGGTCTGTTGCGTGGTGTTCGGCGGCAGCCTTCAGGAGGCGGCCCCGCCGGTGAATTCCTCGGCCACGGCCTTGAGGCGCGCCAGATAGCCCGGCTCGGTGTGGCCGATCATGGCGGTCAGGTAGCGTTGCAGGCGCTTGCGGCCCATGGCCTTGAAGCCGGGGGCCAGGGCGCGCGCGAGGGCCTGGTCGAAGTCGTCGCCCCAGCCCAGCATGACGGCGGGGCTGGCGTCGAAAAAGGGGTGGTCGATGGGCGGGTCGCGCAGGATGAGCGCGGGCAGCCCGACCATCATGGCCTTGAGCGAGGTGTAGGACATTACGGAAATTGTGGCGTCCGATGCGGCCAGTATCTCCTCATCGGATTCGCCCGGCAGGGAGAGCTTGGCGTTGGGGTGGCGCAACAGCCCGGCCATGTCCCAGGACTTGTGGCGCGGGTGCGGCTTCACCGCGAACACGGCGCCGGGGTTGCCCCGCACGGTCTTCTGGATGAGTTGCGCGAACCTGAGCCCGGTCTCCTCGTCGTGGGGCAGGAATATGGAGACCACGAGGGCATCCGGGCCCATGCCGGCGCGCTCGCGAAGCCTGGCGGCAAGCTCCTGCCTGCGCTCCATGACCGCGCGCATCCGGTCGAAATCGTAGCAGCCCACCACGCGCATCGCGGCCTTGGAGCCGTTGCGGCGGCAGATGTCGGCCCAGAACTCGCTCCAGACCGCCAGCACGTCGCAGGACTCGGCCCCGTAAATCTTGGGCCGCTCCCCTGGGAAGCCCTCGTGCAGGTTCAGGAAGGCGGGCTGCACAGTGAGCAGCTTGATGCCGTACTTCTTGGCCGCGGCGACGGCGATGACGTGCACGTCCAGGGCGTCGGAGGGCGAGATCAGGATGTCGGGGCGCACGGTGGCCAGGTAGCGGTCCAGCTCGAAGAAGAGGGCCTCGGTGGCCTCCACGCCGGTGTAGACGGTGCTCGCGGTGTAGAGCGAGGCGCTGGGGTACTCGCCCGGGGGGTAGTCCCAGGAGGTGTGGATGCTCGTATCCCGGATGACCAGATAATGACAGGCCACGTCGGTCCATTGGCGGGCCATGTCCACGAACAGTTTGTGGGAAAAGTAGTCGTAGGTGGGTATGAAGGCGATGGATTTCAAAGTAACCTCGGTGCTTTTCCCTCGGCGGGCCTGCTGCGCTCCCTGTGCGCCCCGGCCCGTGCCTGTTTACTGGACAAACGGTATCGAATTCTTGTGATACAAATAACATGCCAGTGCGCGTCCGGCCTGGCCTGGCACGTACCGGCCTTGCCTGACGCGCGGGCTTCCCGCATCAGCCCTTGGGGGCGAACATGCTGCGGGCGTTTTTGAGGTCCTCGTCGAAGTCCACCTCGATGCAGCGGTATTCGGAGACGTCCATGGGCACGAATGTCACTCCGCGCTCGATCACCAGCTCCATGCCGCGCTCGAAGTAGTCCTTGTCGCCGCACTCGCGCAGGGCCTGCCGGAACACCTCCAGGTGGTGCGCGCCGATGGTGTTGATGCCCACGGCCTCGCCCAGGGGCTCGGCCACGGTCTTGGAGATCTCCACGATGCGCCCGCGCTCGTCGGTGCGGTATTTCACCTCCTCGTCGCCGCACTTCTTGCGGTCCACGGCCACCACGTTGCCGCCCCGGGCCATGATGTCCGCGATGATCTGGTCGTCGAAGACCACGTCGCCGTTCAACCAGAGGGTGTCCTCGCGCTCGATGTGCTCCAGGGCGCAGAGCAGGCTCTTGGAGGTGTTGGTCAGGTAGAACTCGGGGTTGTACTTGAAGAGGACGCTGGGGAAGTATTCCATGAGGATGGCCATCTTGAAGCCGACCACCACGATGATCTCCCGCAGGCCCTGCTCGCGCAGGATGCGGATCTGCCTGCCCATGATGGTCTCGCCCGTGGGCAGTTCGGAGAGCGCCTTGGGGAAGGGCCTGCCCAGCCTGCTGCCGACGCCCGCTGCGAGAATGACCGCTTTCATAGTTGCCTCGCGAGTTTATGGTTGGAAAATTGGTTCCACGCCGCCGCTCCGGTTCAAGGAGAACGGCTGGAGAAACGGAAGCACTCTGCAATAATGGGGGATTCCAAAGGGCGCAGCCCTTTGGCCGCCGGAAACCCCCAACTCCTTCATGCTTTCACTTCCTTCCCCGCGAGTTCGCGGGAAAGCGCGGTCAGGGCCTCGCATAGCCTGGCCCCGGCGTTCGCGTCGCGGTGGCTGAAGGCCAGCTCGGCCAGCTTGGCGCGCTCGGCGGCGTGGGCGTCCCGCCCGGAGAGCAGGGCCTCCATGGCCGCCAGCAGCGAGGGGGTGTCGCGGACTTTGGGGCCGGGGGTGAAGGCCTCGTAATCGAAGATCAGTTCGCGGCTCCTGGTCACGTAGGCTTCCAGGTCGTAGGGGAAGAACAGCACGGGCTTGCCCGTGAGCAGGAAGTCGAAATAGATGGAGGAGTAGTCCGTGATCAGCAGGTCCGCCAGGCGCAGCAGCGGATAGGGGTCGGACCGTGAGCTGCAGAAGCGCAGGCTGGGCACGTTGCTGCCGGCTTTGATGTCCTCGTAGGGGTGGAACTTGCACACCAGGATGATGTTGCGCTCCTGGGCGAAGACGGAGAGCTGGCGCAGGTCCAGCGCTCTGTCGCTGACGGCGTTGCCGCCCACGTCGCGGAAGGTGGGCATGTAGAAGGCCACGCGCGCGCCGTTTTTCTTGGCGCGCTTGAGTTCGCTGTACAGGGCCGCGTCCACGTTGATCATGTCCAGCTTGTCCGGGTCGCGCAGCAGGGCGTCGTTGCGGGGGTAGCCCAGCTCCCAGAAGGCGCTCGCGCGGAAGGCCCTGGCGAAGGCTTTTTCCGTGAAGAACGGCGAGGTGGAGAGCACGGCGTCGTAGCCCGAGTAGGCTTCGGCCAGCTCGCGGGCCTTGTCCGGGTTCATGTTCACGGAGGATTCGATCTCAGGGAAGCCGATGGCCTTCAGCGGGATGCCGTGCCAGAGCTGCACCAGGAAAGCGCCCCGGGCGAAGGCCCCGGCGGGGGTCCGCGTCTTCCACCAGAAGTCGTCCGATACGACGATGGACGCCCTGGCCAGGCGGGCCGGGCCGTCGGGATCCTCGAAGCAGAAGGCGGGCAGCCCGTTGGCCTGGAGTTCTCGGGCCTCCGGGCGGTTGAGGGTCATGAAGGTGCTGTGCAGCTGGGGGGCGTGCCTGTGGGCGTGCAGGAAGGCGTACTTCACGTTGTCGATGAACAGGCCCTTGGCGCGGCCAACGAAGACGACGTTGCCTCGCTCCTTGGGTGTATCGGCTACCAGTTGCGCCAGGCGTTCCAGGGCGGCGGTTTCGGACATGGGCATATTCCTGTGCTTGCGGCTACGTGGTCGTCAAAAATCCAACGCCTCCGGCGTCATGCGCCGATTAGCCGGTAATATGCAATTGCCGGGCCGATTCAGGCTTTACGGGCCTCCCACCCCCTCGCGGGGGCAGGCGCTGGCCGCATCCGGCCCAAGCCCCGTTTGGGCAGCGCCCAGCCCAAGCCCTCTGCGGGCCGCGTCCAGGTAGACCTGGGCAAGGGGCGTGTCGGCCAGGGCCTGACTCCAATGCAGGTAGAGCGGTTTGAGCACCTGGGCGTGGATGGCCCGGGCCTCCCTTTTGCGGCGTTCGAGCAGCTCCGCGGCGGGCTGGCCCGCCAGCCATGCGGCGAAGACCGCAGCCCGGTTGCGGGCGCGGTGCAGGGCGTCCACCTTGGCCTGCCCGGCTGCGGCCACGCGCTCACGCAGGGGCTCGTCGGCCAGCAGCCGCGCGACCAAGGCGCACAGGCCCTCGAGGTCGCCGGGATCGTAGAGGAACAGCTCCTCGCCGTCGGCGAACATCTCCTCCAGGCCGTGGCCGATGCGCGGCGTGACCAGGCAGCCGCGGCAGGCCAGGGCCTCGAAGATGCGGAAGTTCATGTCCCCCAGGTCGGAGTAGTTGAACACCAACCTGGCCGTGGGGAACATGGCGCGGTAGTTGCCGGTTGTGCAGCGGAAGCCGGGAAAACGCCGCCGCAGTTCGGCCAGCATGGCGCTGCGGCCGGGCGTGAGCAGGGGGTCGTCCTTGCCCACGAAGATCATGTCCAGAGACTTTTCGGCGGGGATGAACACGTCCTCGTCCCAGGCAAAGGGCGGGGACCAGAGAACCCGGCCCTCGTCCAGCCTGGGGCCGAGGAATTGGGGCAGGTGGTCGCGCAGGTTCACCGTGCAGAGGTCGAAGGCCTGGGCGTAGAGCGGGTACCATGAGTGCACGTGGGAATCCACGCAGGCGAACACCGTCAGGCACGGGTAGGACTCCAGCCCCAGCAACGAGGGCGGGGAGCTGTTGTCCCCGAAGACAAGCACGTCAGGCTCGAACCCGGCCAAGGCGGTGATGTCCTCCCAGGTGAGGATGCGCGGCTTGTGGAACGTCTCCACCCGCACCTGGAATCCGCGTGGTTCGGGCAGGCGGTTGACGATGTTGCCGAAGAGGGGGTTGCCCAGCCAGAGCACGCGTTTCATGCCGAACACTAGCCGCGCGGCGTAAAGAATGTCAAACGTGTCGGCAGGTAATGGCCCGATACTTGCTTTGCGTGGGAGCGGGCCCCGCCAGCCCGGGGCCGCCCCGTCCGGCTCACGTCCATCCAGGAGGAATCCGGCTCATGCCCGAGACGAACAGAAACAAGGCCAACCGCACGGATATTGAGCTCGCCGCCCTGAGCACGGAAGGTGCCTGCGATTATTATCTGAACTTCATCAATAATTTTCAGAACAGCAAAGAGATGGCCGTGGCCTTCCACAGCCGCATCCTGGCCGATCCGGCTGCCAGGGGGGCCGAATACGTCCGAAGCCTGGCGGGGCATGCCCACAAGTGGTCCGGCTGCCTGGCCCCGCTGGACGAGGACGTGCTGGCTGTCCAGGCGGCGTTCGGGATGCGCCAGGCCCAGGTGACGCTGGATATCAGCAGGGCCACCAACTCCGAACCCGAAGCGCTGGAGGAACTGCGGGGAGCCCATTTCGGCCTCCAGGGCGATGAAATCCGCGACATTGCGGTCAAGATGCTCAAGCAGAACCCGATGTACGTGCTGGCCGCGGAACTGCTGCTGAACCTGGACTATTTCCAGGGCCGCCTGCCGGACCCGCAACTGGCGGCCTTCAAGTGCCCCAAGGCCATGCTGCCGGTGTGGAACCTGCGCCTGTTCCAGCACTACGCCGGGCTGGGGGCCGTGGAGCGGGCCATGAGCCTGTGGCAGGAGACCTACGTGGAGCGGGAGGACCCGGTGACCCTGAATCTCGCGGCGGAACTTTTCCGCAAGGCCGGAGACATGGGCAGGTGCCTGGAGCTGTATGAACGTTCGCTGGCGCTGGACCCCTTGCAATACCCGGTGGAGCTGCGCCTGCGCGAACTGCGCGAGCCCTTCCGGCCCTCGCACCGGCTGGTGGGCGAGAAGAAAGTCTGCATCTATCTGTACTGCTACAACAAGGCCCGCTCCCTGGCGGAGACCCTGGAAAGCCTGGCGGCCTGCGACATCGGGGCCGCGAAGATCAAGATACTGCTCAACGGCTGCACCGACGACAGCGCCGCGTCGGCCGCCAGGGCGACGGAGCTCTTCCCGAACAACGAGGTGGAGATCATCACCCTGCCCGTAAATATCGGCGCCCCGGCGGCCAGGAACTGGCTCATCAGCCAGCCCGCCACCTGGGAGTCGGACTACGTGGCCTTTCTGGACGACGACGTGGAGCTCCAGCCCGACTGGCTGGCCCACTTCCTGACCGTGGCCGAGTCGGACCCCAGCGTGGCCAACGTGGGCTGCAAGGTGGTGTTCCCCGGCGAGTACCGGATGATTCAGTACCTCTACCGGTACGTGACCGTGGCAAACACGAATATGGTGCGCGTGGGCTATCCCACTCCGGGCGTGACCTTCGATACCGGCCTCTACGACGTGATCCGCCCGACGCGGGTGGTGATGGGCTGCCAGCACATGATGCGCGTCTCCGCCCTGAAGGAGGTCCCCTGGTTCGACATCCGCTACTCGCCTTCCCAGGTGGACGACACCGACCACGACCTGCAGTTCTGCCTCAAGGGCTACTCCGTGGCTTACTGCGGCACCGTGACCTGCGTGCACAAGCAAAGCTCCGGCGTGTCGCTGCGCGCCGGTTTCGACTACGACCGCCAGAGCAACGTCAACGGCAATGACGTGAAGTTTTTCTACAAGTATCAGGGGATGTTGGGCGCGATGTCCAGGCTGGACAGCCTAAGCCTCAACCGTTGAGCACTGTGGTTCCGGGCGGGGCGGCCAGCGCCGCCTGGACGGCCCCTGTGGGATCCTCGCGCGAAAGCGCGGCCAGGAAGCGCGCCACTCCGGCATCGCCGGCCGATTGCCTGGCGCATTCCCTGGCGACCTGAAGCTCCTCCAGCCCTTCCTGGAAGCGGAACGCGCGCAGGTTGACCAGGCCCAGGCGCAGGCCCAGGCGCCAGTTGTTTCTGTCGTGCAGGGAGAGCTCCGAGAGCAGGGCCAGGCGAGCCTCCTCCACGCCGGAATAGCCGCTCAGGAGCGAATCCACGGCGCGCACCAGGCCCAGGTCCTTGGGGGCGAGGGTGTGGGCGAGCATCAGGGCCTCGAAGGCGGATTGGGGCGCGTGGCGCGAGCTGTCGTAGACCATGCCCAGGCGGATCTCCCGCCCGGTGCGAGCCCAGGCGGCTGCCCAGGAGCGTGCCAGCCCGGCCGGGTCCTCAAGGAGGGCCGGCGGCTGTCCCGTGGCCCGGCGGTGGCGGTGCCAGAACAGCCGGGCCATGTCCCATCTGTCCAGCGCCAGGGCGGCCAGTGAGGCCGAGGCGTCCACGTCGTGATCCCCGGCGAAGCGCTCCCCGGCCAGGATTCCCTCCAGCAGACTCAAGAGCCCGGGTTTGTCTCCGAAATAAAAATGCAGGCGCATGAGCCCCACGGCGGCCTCGGGCATGTCCCGCAGGGCAAGGAGCCCTTCGGCCACGGCCTGGGCCGACAGATCAAGGCGTTCCGCCTCCAGCAGGTCGAGCAGGGTCAGGTGGAACATCAGCGCGGCCGTGCGCCCCTGGGCGGCTGTGCGCCCGAGGCCCTCCACGTGGCGCATCAGCTTCCGGGCGCGATGCGCGGGCAGGTGGCAGGCCAGCACGCGCTCCCTGGCCTGAAGGCCCATGCGCTCCATCTCCGCCGGGCGGGCCAACCAGTGGCGTAGCCTGTCGTCAAGCTCCAGCACGTTGGCGTAGGTCTCCACCTCGCGCCCGGGCTCGAACAACTCCTCCAGGCCGGCGCTTCGCGGGTTGAGCACAAGGCTGCCGTGGGACGCGGCCTCAAAGAGCCTGAAGTTGATCTCTCCGGCGATGGATTCGTTGGGCACGATGCGCGTGTCCCCGAAGAGGGCGAGCATCTGCTCGTAGGGCAGGTTCTCCTCAACGCGGGCCGCGAAGCGCTGGCGCAGGAAGTCGGCGAACTGGCGGCGCAGCGGGCGGCTCGGGCCGATGCGCCCGCAGAAGGACATGTCGTGCCCGCGCGAGGCGAACGGCTTGAACGGCGCAACGCTGCCGAACCAGGGCAGGGCGAACACCTGGGGCAGGCCAAGGTCGCCGAGTCGGCTGACCCAGTCGGGCTGCGTGGTGGCCACGGCGTCGAAGAGCCTGCCGTAGTGCGCGTGCCAGAAGGCGTTGAGGTGGGAGTCGATGGACCAGAAGACCTTGAGGCAGTCCAGGTGCTCCAACCCCGCGAGAATGACCCGTGCGCCCAGCACCTCGGTCTGCACCAGGAGATCGGGACGGAAACCTGATGGTTCAAGCGCCGCGCGGACGTCCGTCACTCCGGGCGCGGGCAGAATCTCCAGCACCTCGTGCCCGAGGTCCCTCAGGCTTGACCCCAACTGGCCGTTGATCAGGCAGATGCGCATGCGTTGAACCCGCTTGGTCGAGTGGTGTGGCACATGGGCTTATCGGCCACGTGGTCTGCGGCTTTAGGCACCCGCGCGCCCGCTCAGGTTGGACGGGACGCGCGGGTAAAGTCAAGCGTTTCGGCGGCTAGGCTCGCTCGCCGGTCATCAGGAAGATGGTGAACTCGCGCTCAGCGCCGCTGTCGGTCTTCTTGGTCATGCGGTGGGCTTCACGGAAGGCTACGGATGAGAACCCGGCCTGCTCGAACACGGCCTTGAGGGCCTCGCGCTCGAACCCGGGGTGGTGGGCGTGCATGGCCGAGCCATGGAACTCCCCGCCGTCGGGGTCCAGGTCCGCCAGGGCGATGCGCCCGCCGGGCTTGAGCAGGGCGTGGAAGGCCCTGGCCGCCGCGGGCACGTCGGCCACGTGGTGCAGCACCATGGAGCCTGTGATCACGTCGAAAGCGGGCAGCCCGGCCGGGGGCTGGCCGACGCTCCAGCGCAGCGGGCGCACGTTGGCCGCGCCCGTGGCCGCGATCTTGGCGCGCAGCACCGAAAGCATGCCCTCGGATTCGTCGGCCGCCGTCACGCCGCCCACAAGAGGGGCCAGGGCCAGGCTGACCAGCCCGGTGCCCGCGCCGTAGTCCAGCAGGGTCAGGGTGCGGTCCAGAGGCAGAGCCTGGACCATGGCCTGGGCGATGGCGGCGGCCACGGCGGCCTTGCGCGGGTCTTCGTCCCAGGTGGCGGCTTTGGCGTCGAAATCCGAGGGCATGGGGGGCTCCTTGCGGGTTAATTGTGGTGGCACTCGTGGCCGTGGGCCACGCACAGCTCCTGGCGGTCCTTGAGTTTGCCGTCCACCCAGGCGGCCACGGCCTCGCGCACGGGGCCGCTGGCCCCGCGCACCACGGCGATGCCGCTCTGGCGCAGCTTCATCACCGCGCCCTGCCCCATGTTCCCGGCGATGAGCTGCTTGACGCCCATGGCCGAGAGGGTGCCCACCAGGTCGGACTTGCAGCCGCACTGCGGGGGAGGGGTGAAGCTCTCCTCTGCGATCACGGCCCCGGAGTCGTCCAGGGTGATGATGGTGAAGGATTCGCAGTGGCCGAAGTGTTCGTCCACCATGCCCCCACGGGTGGGGATCGCGATGATTTTCATGGGTTGCCTCCGTAGCGAATGTTGAGTGAATGTCACGGGCGCCCGCCGTCCTGCTCCTTGGGGCAGCAGCCCTGCGCTATGCGTTGGGAGCAGCGCGGGCAGCGCGCCGCCCTGCATCCGGCGGCGGGCTCAGGCCCGGCGATGCGAAGGGTCAGCCCCCGCACCAGGGCCTCGGCCACCTTGCCGCGGCCCGAAGCGACGATGCGCCCGAAGGTCTGGCGCGAAACGCCCATCCGGGCGGCGGCCTCCTCCTGGTAGAGCCCTTCGTGGTCGGCCAGGCGGATGGCCTCGAACTCGTCCGGGGAGAGCAGGGGGCCGTCCGGCTGGGCGGCGGCTTCCTCCACGGGGCCGAAGGCGGCGCAGGCGGACCGGCCTGAGATTCTGCGGCAGCAGCGTGGGCGCGGCATGTGTGCTCCTTGAGTGCCCATTATGAGCATATGCCCATAATAGTCAAGGGCGCGCCTGCGTGAACCTTTTGTCACACTGTTTCCACAGGGGGCCGCTGCCTATTCCCCGGCGTTTCGCTTCGTGCTAGAGGGGGGCCGTGTCGGAAAAGGAGGCTGCATGAGGTCTTTTCTGGCGGCATGTCTTGTGCTTGGCTTGGCGGGCGCGGCCTGCGCCCAGAGCGGCGACGCTATTATCGGAGGTGCGGCCTCCGCACACGGCTATAGGCTCTACGGCAACGACGGCACCTATCGTGGCCGTATCGAATCCGGCAAAATCTACGGCGCGGACGGCACCTATCGTGGCCGCATCGAGTCCGGCGCGATCTACGGCGGCGACGGCACCCGGCAGGACAGCCTGCGGCTGGGCGGCCGGGGTCCTGGCCAGTCCGGCCCGTCGGGTCAGCAGCCGGGGCGGCTCACACCCGCCATGGGCCGGTAGCGGCCCGGCATCCCCCATGACCCGCCAGCGGCCCAACGCCATTCCCAATTGCCCGTTAGCGGCCGGGCGTCTCCTTCCCATACGTCCGGCGTCTCTCCCCTTCCCGGTTCAGTCCTCCTCATCCGCGTGCGGGTGCGCCATGGCGTAGGCGTCCACCAGCCGGTCGAACTCTTCCTCGCTGACGTAACCAAGCTCCAGGGCGGCATTCCGCAGGGTGGCGCCGCGCGTATGCGCGTGGTGCGCCACGTGCGCGGCCTTGTCGTAGCCGATGCTGGGCGAGAGCGCCGTGACCAGCATGAGCGAATCCTTGAGGAAGGCGTCTATCCGCGGCCTGTTGGGTTCGAGGCCGTCCACGCAGTAGCGGGCGAAGTTGAGGCAGCAATCCGCGAGGACGGCGATGCTTTGCATCACGTTGTGGATCATCAGCGGCTTGTAGAGGTTGATCTCCAGGATGCCGCCGGCCCCGGCCGCGGCCACTGCCGCATCGTAGCCCATGCACTGCAGCGCGGCCATGGTCACGGCTTCGCACTGCGTGGGGTTGACCTTGCCCGGCATGATGGAGGAGCCCGGCTCGTTGGCGGGCAGGACAATCTCGTAAAGGCCCGCGCGCGGCCCGCTGCCCAGCAGGCGCACGTCCCCCGCGATCTTGCACAGCGAAACCGCCAGGGTGCGTATCGCCCCGCTGGCCATCACCAGGTCGTCATGGGCGCCCATGGCCGCGAACAGGTTCGGGGCCACGCTGAAGGGGTGGCCCGTGAGTGCGGCGATCTCCGCCACGGCCAGGCGGGCATAGCCCGGCGGGGTGTTGAGCCCCGTGCCCACCGCCGATCCTCCCAGGGCCAGGCGGCCCAGGCCGGGCAGAACGGCGCGCAGGCGCTCCGAGGCGTCGGCGAGCATGGCCGCGTAGCCCGAGAACTCCTGGCCCAGGGTCATGGGCACCGCGTCCTGCAGGTGGGTCCGGCCGATCTTCACGATGTCCCCCCATTGGGCCGCCTTGGCCGCCAGCGAGGCTTGCAGGCGCTCCACCGCGGGCAGCAGCCTGCGCTCCAGGCCCAGGGCGGCGGCCATGTACATGGCCGCGGGGAAGGCGTCGTTGGTGGAGTGGGACATGTTCACGTGGTCGTTGGGGTGCACGGGCGCCTTGGAGCCCAGCGGCTTGCCCGCCAGCTCCGAGCAGCGGTTGGCGATCACCTCGTTGACGTTCATGTTGGTCTGGGTGCCGCTGCCGGTCTGGTAGATGCGCAGGGGGAAGTGATCGTCGAACGCGCCTTCGGCCACCTCCCGCGCCGCCCGTTCGATGAGCCCGGTCCGGGCCTCGTCGAGCCTGCCAAGGCTGCGGTTGGCCCGGGCCGAGGCCAGCTTGACCAGAGCCAGGGCGTGGACCACCTCCAGGGGCATGCGCTCCTCACCGATGCTGAAGTGTTCCAGAGAGCGCTGCGTCTGCGCGCCCCAGTAGCGGTCTGCGGGCACTTCCACGCTGCCCATGCTGTCGGATTCCGTGCGCGTCGCGGCCATGCGGCTGACCTCCGTGGCGGGGTTGCGGTCCATCTTCGCCTTGTCGTCCGGAGAGAGTCCTTCGTCAAGCCGTTCGCGCCGCGCAGTTGCTTCTTGGGTTCGCCGGGAAAATGGGGTAACAATGCGCGGAATCCGGCTGGCCCGCATGGCGGCTGCCGGGATACCCGAAACGGCAATCCAATCACAGGAGCGAGCACATGGCGGATAGGGAAGCACGCAAGCAGAAGGTGATCGAGGCGCTGAACACGGCCAGGGCCATGGAGCTCTTCGCCATCACCCAGTACATGAACCAGCACTACAACCTGGACAACATGGATTACGGCGAACTGGCCATGAACATGAAGCTCATCGCCATCGACGAGATGCGCCATGCTGAGCGCTTCGCCGAGCGCATCAAGGAACTGGGCGGCGAACCCTGCACCTCCTTCGACGCCGTGGTGAACAAGGGGCAGGAGGTCCGCGCCATCTACCCCTTCGACTCCAACCTGGAGGACGACACCATCGACGCCTACAACGGCTTCCTGGCCGTGTGCCGCGAGATGGGCGACAACGTGAGCGTCAAGCTGTTTGACGCGATCATCGAGGAAGAGCAGCTGCACTACAACTACTTCGACAACATCAACACCCACATCGCCACCCTGGGCGACACCTACCTCTCCAAGATCGCGGGCACGCCTTCGTCCACGGGCCCCTCCAACAAGGGGTTCGTGCTCGGCCAGGGCGCTGCCTAACGCCGACGCGCAGAGGACGCCTTTTCACGCGCCCGTCGCGGCTCCGTAGTTGCTGAGCCGCGCCGGGCGCGTCGCGTTTTAGGAGGAAACGCGCCAATGGCAGCACCGCAGGACGGCTGCCCCCTGTAGGGTCACGGTGTGGGAACGTCGCCGCCAGGCGGCGTCCCGCCCACCCGTGTTTCGGCCGGGAGGTGTGGTCGAGCGCTCTGTCCCGCCCAGTGTCGTCGGCGGAATGAAACGGCGAAGGCCGGTTTTCAGGCTGGATTTCGGGTGGCGTATTGGCTATGCCTTGGGAAGAATTTTGCATGGCATTCGGACTACTTCTCGAGGCTTGGAAACCGGTTGCGGCGAATCCGCATCCGCCTGTGTCATACAGCTGTCCCAGGATTCATGATGTCCCGAACCGGCCGAATCGCCTCCTTGACCCGCCGTTCTCTCCTGACGGGGCATATCGGCCGCGGGCTCTATTTCGTGGCGGGCGTCGCTGCGGCTCCTGCACTCTTCCTTGTCTTCCTCATCTCCATCGAACAGGTCGAGTACTTCACGCGGGACACCCTGCAGGATCTGTATAACGTATCCGAAGCCGTCGTGGTCATGCAGCGGCAGATGTCCGACAAGACAAAGCATCTGCTCACAGCCATCGACTCCATCCTGAAGTCCGTCGACCCGGACGACGTGGAGCAGCAGAACCAGGTGCTGCGCGAGTTCCTGCAATCCAACAACGAATATCTGACATTCGCCGTGGCGGACAAGGATGGCATCCTGCGTGCCGGAGCGAAGCCGTTCCCCCCGGGGGCCTCGGTGGCGGAGCGGCTCTACTGGACCACCCTGCACGAAACAATGGGCTTCAGCGCGGGCGAGTTTGCCTACAGCATAAGCACCAGCCAGCCGTCCTTCCACTTCGCGCTGCCCCGCTTCGACAAGGAGGGGCGCTTCGACGGGGCGGTCATCGCGACGCTGCGCATGGTCCTGCCGGAACAGTACCTGGACCGCATCCAGCTGCCCAAGGGCACGGCGGTGGTGCTGGCGGACAACAAAGGCATACGGCTCATGCGCCGCCCGGCCCTGCCCAGTCTGCCCGAGGGCACTCCCATCGCGGCCAACATCATCGCCCGCCTGGACCAGGGGGGCTTCTCCGGCGAGTTCACCGACGTAGGCGCGGACAACAAGCTCCGCCGCTTCTTCTTCAAGCGGCTCTCCCTCACCGACGCGGGGCCGTTCTACGCCACGCTCATCCTGGCCATCCCGGAGGCAGACCTGCAGGAACGCAGCGAACGCAGCTTCCTGCGCAACCTGACGTTTCTCGGCTGTGCGGCGGCTGTGTCGCTGGCTCTGGCCTTCGTGCTGGGGCGCTACAGCCTGGGCGGCCCGGCCTCCAGGCTGGTGGGCGCGGCCCGGCGCCTGGGCGGGGGCGACCTGTCGGCCCGGACGGGGCTGGACTCGCTCGGCGGCGAGCTGGGCATGCTGGCGAGGACCTTCGACGAGATGGCCGAGAACCTGCTGCGCCGCGACGGAGAGCGCCGGGCGGCGGAGGCGGCCCTGCGCGAGAGCGAGCAGAAGTTCCGCACCATGTTCGACCACTCCCTGGAGCTGTTCGCGCTGCTCAGCCCCGACGGCAGGATCATCGCGGCCAACCCCGCCGCGCTGGCTACGGCAGGGGTGAGCATCGAGGATGTGCGCGGCCAGTACTTCTGGAACACCCCCTGGTGGAGCGACGACCCCAAGAAACAGCTCCAGATGCGCCAGTCCGTCAAGGAGGCCGCCGCCGGGGACCTGATTCGCTTCGAGACGACCCATTGCGGTCCGGCCGGCCGGCTCCTCCACGTGGATTTCACCCTCAAGGCCGTCATGAACGACGCGGGCGAGCCCGTGCTCTTCATCGCCGAAGGGCGCGACATCACAGAGCGCTACGCCATGGAGGAGCGCCTGCGCCACATGGCCCTGCACGACCCCCTGACCGGGCTCGCCAACAGGACCCTGCTGCTGGACCGCATCGGGCAGGCCCTGGCCTGGTGCAAGCGAAACCCCGGGGAGCGCTTCGCCGTGCTCTTTGTTGACCTCAACCGCTTCAAGGTCATCAACGACAGCCTGGGCCACGCGGCGGGTGACGCCATCCTGAGGGAAGTCTCCACCAGGTTCCGCGGGATTCTGCGCGAAGGGGACACCCTGGCCCGCTACGGGGGGGACGAGTTCATCGTGCTGGTGCGGGGCATCGCCTCCGCGCGGGAGGCCGTGCGCCTGGCCTTCCGGCTGTTCAACGCCCTGGAGGCCCCGGTGCGCGTGGACGGCATGACGGTCTCCACCAGCGCCTCCATCGGCATCGAGATCAACCCCGGCCCCCTGTCCACCCCGGACGAGCTGATCCGCAACGCCAACCTGGCCATGCACAACGCCAAGGAGTCGCGCAAGAAGTGGCCCAAGGTGTTCACCAAGCGCCTGCTGGAGAACATCAACGCCGTGCGCTTCCTGGAGCAGGAGCTGCCCCTGGCCCTGGCCGACGGCCAGATGCGCCTGGCCTTCCAGCCCATCGTGGACGCGGGACAGGGCGACCGCGTCGTGGGCTTCGAGGTGCTCTGCCGCTGGCGGCACCCCGAGCGCGGGGACATATCGCCCGTCGAGTTCATCCGCACCGCCGAGGAGACGGGGCTCATCGTCAAGCTGGGGCGCTGGGTGCTGGAGACGGCCTGCCGCACCCTGGCCCAGTGGCGCGGCTCGCTGCCCGCCAGCGAGGAGGTCTTCCTCTCCGTGAACGTGTCCCCCAGGCAGTTGGGCGACCCGGGCTTCTTCGGCCTGGTCCGGGAGGTTATCGACCGCTACTGCCTCAGGCCCGGCCAACTGCACCTGGAGATCACCGAGACCGCGATCATGGACAGCAGTCCCCAGGCCGTGGAGCGCCTGCGGGAAATCTCCCGCATGGGGGTGCGGCTCTCCATCGACGATTTCGGCACGGGCTACTCCAACCTGGCGCTCATGACGCGCCTGCCCGTCTCCGACCTGAAGATCGACCTCTCCATCGTCATGTCCATGGAGCAGAGCCCGGCCAACCTGGCGGTGGTCAAGGCCATCGTGACCATGTCCCAGGCTTTGGGGCTGGACGTGGTGGCCGAAGGCGTGGAGACGCGCCGGCAGAGCGAGCTTCTGGTGGAACTGGGCTGCGGCCTGCAGCAGGGCTACCTGCACGCAAGGCCCCTGGAGCAGGGGGCAGCCCAGGAGATACTGGCCGGGATGGCCGGGTAGGGCTTAGTTGGCGGGAGTCTGGGAGGAGCGGAACCTGCCCCCCAGCAGATAGTAGATCGTCTTGGGGAACTCCAGCATCACCATCCGGGCGGACTCCTGCCCGCTCCACCAGGCGGTGCGCAGCGCCTCCTGCGGGACCCCGGCCACGCGGATCTCCCAGCCGGGAAGCACATCCTTGAAGATCATGCGCGCGCGCCTAACGTGCCAGGGCGACGTGACCACCAGCAGCTTGCCCGGCCCGGGGCCTATCTGCGCCTGCAGGGCCTCGGCCTCCTGCACGGTGGAGAGCAGGTCGTCCCCGTAGTACTCGATGGCCGTGGCGGGCACTCCCTTCTTGCGCAGCACCGACCGGTAGACCTCCTCCTCGCGGGGGTAGGCCACCAGGTTCTGGTCCAGGGCGCGCTCGCCCGGCTTGCGGTGGGTGCGGCCCACGTAGACCTTGTCAGCCATGCCCAGCTGGAAAAGCTCCGCCGCGTAGATGGGGCGCAGGAAGTCGCCGCCCAGCACCACCATGGCGTCCGAGTGCTCGGGCGTGTCCCCGGTCTGCAGCCAGTACCCGGCGGTGAGCAGCAGGGCCACGGCGGCCAGGGCGCCCGCCAGCAGCAGGTGCTCCGCCACGTGGAATGCCGCGCGCAGGGCGTGGCGCTTCACGCAGCCCCCCCGCCGAACACGCCCCGCCAGTGCGCGTGGTAGGCCTCGAAGCCGCCCTGGGCGATGGCCTCGCGGGCGCCGCGCGTGAGCTCCAGGAAGAAGTGCACGTTGTGGATGGAGTTGAGCCGGTAGCTCAAAAGCTCCTGGGCCACGAAGAGGTGGCGCAGATACGCGCGGGAGAAGGTGCGGCAGGTGTAGCAGGTGCACTGCGGGTCCAGGGGGGAGTCGTCCTCCTTGAACTCGGCGCGCTTGATGTTCAGCTGCCCCTGGCTGGTGAACAGCGTGCCCGTGCGGGCGTTGCGGGTGGGCAGCACGCAGTCGAACATGTCGATGCCGTTGGCGATGCCCTCCAGAATGTCCAGGGGTTTGCCCACGCCCATGAGGTAGCGGGGCTTTTCGGTCGGCAGCAGCGGGGCGGTGTGGGCCATGAGCTCGTACATCTCGGCCGTGGATTCGCCAACGGAGAGCCCGCCGATGGCGTGGCCCTCGAAGCCCATGGAGCAGATGGCCTCGGCGGAGCGCTCGCGCAGGTCCTTGAAGAAGCCGCCCTGCACGATGCCGAAGAGCAGCTGGCCGCCCCGCCCCGGCTCGTGGTTCTCGCGGGAGCGTTGGGCCCAGGCGTGGGTCAGGTCCAGGGATTTCTCGGTGTAGGCGTGGTCCGCGCCGTAGGGCACGCACTCGTCCAGCACCATCATGACGTCCGAGCCCAGGTTGCGCTGGATGTCCAACACCTTCTCCGGAGAGAAGAAATGCTTGGAGCCGTCCAGGTGGGAGCGGAACTCCACCCCGTCCGGGGTCAGCTTGCGCAGCGAGGAGAGCGAGAACACCTGGAACCCGCCAGAGTCGGTGAGGATGGGGCCGTCCCAGCGCATGAACGTGTGCAGGCCGCCGCGCCGGGCCACCAGTTCGTCGCCGGGGCGCAGGTAGAGGTGGTAGGTGTTGCCCAGGATGATCTGGGAGCCCGCCTCGCGCAGGTCCTGCGGGCAAAGGGATTTCACGGTGCCCAGGGTGCCCACGGGCATGAAGGCGGGAGTGCGCACCACCCCGTGGGCGGTGTGCAGCTCGCCCAGGCGGGCGGGGCCGTCCTGGGCATTGAGGACGAAAGTACCGGGTGTGCTCATGGATATCGCTATTTGGGGTTCACGCCGTTTTTCGGGCAGATGTCGGATAGTTCGCATTCGGGGCATTTGGGCTTGCGCGCGTCGCAGACCTCGCGTCCGAAATAGACCAGCAGGTGGTTGATCTCGCCCCAGTGCTCACGGGGGTAGAGGGGCATCAGGTCGCGCTCGATCTTCACCGGGTCGTCCGATTGGGTGAGGCCCAGTCGGAAGGCCAGGCGGGTCACGTGGGTGTCCACCGCGATGCCCTCGTGGATGCCGAAGCTGTTGGAGAGCACGATGTTGGCCGTCTTGCGGGCCACGCCGGGCAGGGTGGTCAGCTCGGCCATGTTGCGGGGGACCTCCCCGCCGAAGTGCTCGGTGACGCGCTTGCCCGCCGCGATCAGGTTCTTGGCCTTGTTGCGGAAGAATCCCGTGGAGCGCACGACCTCCTCCACGTCCTCCTGGCTGGCGCTAGCGATGTCCGCCGGGCCGGGCCAGCGCGAGAAGAGCACCGGGGTGACCATGTTCACGCGGGCGTCGGTGCACTGGGCGGCCAGCACGGTGGCCACAAGCAGCTCCCAGGCGTTGTGGTGGTCCAGCGCAGGGACGGTAGAGGGGTAGCGAACGCGCAGGCGCTCGAAAATAATGGGGGCGCGTTGTTTGGCCGTCATCCGGGCGGGATACCTAAAACACGGCCCGGGGGCAATGGAGGGTTATTGGAGACTAGTCGAATGGTAGACTGTTGAATGTAAATTTTTAACTGCCCGCCGGATGCCTTTGGCTTAAATCCCATCCGCAACACCTACAAACTTTGGGCAAAGTTTGCCAGAAGCGGTATGGCCGGTTTCCGCAGTTTGGGCATCTAATGATGAGGTATTCAAGAACGCTGCCAACACACAGGAAACCCCAAAGTGTAAGAATTGCGTATCTCCATATCACTGCCATGAGCAACAACAACGTGGAAATGAGGTAGAAAGTTACAGCTATTTCCGCGCGGTATTTCGTTCTGATCATCAAATATGTCACGCTGGTCCTCGGGGTTTGAGCACGGGAGGATTGCAGGAATATGGACGACATGCTGGGTTGTCTTGAAAAGACGCAGCATGCGGAGCGGCAAGTTGTCAACTAATAATGGCGATAGGAATTTAAAGTGCTGGTCTTATTAATCTAGCACGAATTCATGGCGTGCAAATCGACAGACGCGCCGTCATTATGAAAATGGGGTGGAAAGTGTAGCGACCTCCATACTTTCCCCCACTTCCGGCGTCAAAAACATCCCTTCCTCCACCCCATGTTTCTCCACCGCCGCCCGCAAATCTATCCGCGGCTGGTCGATCCCTTCGTCGGTGAGCTTGAACACCCCGTGGTGCAGGGCCAGCGCCTGCCGCGCGCCCAGGTCCCGCATGGCCAGCACGGCCTCCTCCGGGTTCATGTGCGCCCCGGACATGAACCACCTGGGCTCGTAGGCCCCGATGGGCAGGAGCGCCAGCCGCATGTCCCCGAATTTCTCCCTGATGAGCCGGAACACCTGGCCCTCGCCGTAGCCCGTGTCCCCGAAGAAGGCGACAGGTCCGCCGGGGGCCTCGATCACGAACGAGCCCCACAGGGCGTCGCGCCGATCCAATATCCCCCTGGCCGACCAATGGTGCGCGGGCGCGGCGTGCACCCGCACCCCGGGGGCCAGCTCCACGGACTGCCACCAGTCCAGCTCGGTGCAGTCCATGCCCCCGCTCCCCTTCGCCATGAGCCCGCAGTTGCCCAGCGGCGAGATGAATCGCGGCGCGTGCAGGCGCTGCAGCCGGGCCAGAGTGCCCAAATCCAGGTGGTCGTAGTGGTTGTGGGTGACGAGCACCGCGTCGATGGGCGGCAGCGCCTCCAGGGGCAGGCCCGGCTTTCGCGCGCGCTTCGGCCCGAACACGCCCAGCGGCCCTGCGCGTTCCGACCAGACAGGGTCGGTGAGGATGTTCACTCCTCCGGTCTGGATGAGCACGGTGGCGTGGCCCACCACAGTGACGCGCAAACCCAGGCCGTGCACGCGCTCCGGCGGGACGTGGCGCACCCGGACGGGCACCCGCGCGGGCCACGGCACGGACCCGCGCGAGAACATCCAGCGCAGCAGGTCCGGGAAGGAGCGCTCGGCGTCCCCCCAGGGGTTGCGGAAGCGCTTGCCGTCGAAGTGGTCCGTGACGGGGCCGGGAGGGCCGAACGCCCTCGTGCCGGTTTTGGGTGTGCCGCCCTGGCCTGAAGCGAAGCCAGGATGACCATCCGCACCAGGGCCGTTCCCGGCTTGGCAGCTCCTGGCTGCGCCGTCCTCGGCCGGGCGGAACTGGGCCGAGGTCTTTGGCCGGGCCAGCCGCCCCAGCGGGGTCAGGCGGCCCAGGCGGGCCAGGGCGACCCAGGCGGCGTTCAGCAGGCAGAGGGCGGTTTTCATGGCTGCGCGCTCCAAACGAAAACGCCCCGCGTGTGCGGGGCGTCGTCGCTTAATGGGTTGCCTGAGCCTAGGGCAGGAAGACCACCGCGGAGATGGTGGTGGTCCACATGCCGCTCCTGCCCTGCGTGACGCTGGGCAGCGAGGTGGATTCGATGATCTTGCCGGACATCATGTAGATCTCGCGGCGTTCGTCATAGGCGGACTCGGGGTCGAAGTCGATGCCCATGGTGGTGGCCAGCATGGTGGAGGCCAGGTCCTCGGCGAAGTCGCCGATTTCCTTCTCTTCCTTACCGAAGGCGGTATGCTCGGAGATGTAGCCGTAGTGGTCCTTGCTGGCGGGGAAGGCCATGCCCACGGCGGAGCCGACCAGGCGTCCCTTCTCGTCGGTGGCGTTGCGGGCCATGACGCAGAAGGTGATCTGCCCAGGGTTGAGCAGCGTCACGCCCTCTTCCATGGTCAAAAGGGTGCAGTTGGGCGGGTATATGCTCGACACATAGACCAGGTTCAGTTTCTCGATGCCTGCGTCGCGCAGGGCCAGCTCGAAAGACTGCAGCTTATTTTTGTGACGGCCAATGCCCTTGGTAAAAAAAGCCTTGGTCGGGACAAACGTTTGTCCGAACATTCATCGTCCTCCATGGGAGAGCCTCCCCGCTAGCGGGGGAGCCGTCTCATAAGTTTTTTTTCTCGCGAAGTATAGGCTTTTTTGCGCCAGCCTTATCCAGGGAGGATTTGATCTCGGACTCGGTGCCCTTGAGCGTCGTCACCACCCGCCAGACGGTCTTTCCGCCAACGTGGGCCTCCTGCACGGAAGTTTTCAGGCCCTTCTTGGCGAAGCGGTCGGCTTCCTCCTGCGCCTGACTCTTCTTGTCCATGGAGGCCAGCTGGTAGACGCAGCGCAGCGTCCCGCCGTCGGCCTTGGCTGCCTTCTCTTCCTTGCCTTTGGCCGTTCTCTCGTCTTTGGCCTTGGCGGGCTTCTCATCCTTGGCCTTGGCGGCCTTCTCGTCCTTGTGCTTGCCCGCGTCCATGGGGGCGGCCTTCTTGTCCGGCTGGGCCGGGGCCGTGGCCACCTGTCCCTTGGGCAGGGGGGCGGGGGGCTTCTCCAGGGTGGAGGGCGTGGGCGCGACTCCCTGGGCCGGCGCGGCATGGGCCTGCGCGGGCTGATCCTGGGGTTTCTTGGTGGAGTCCACCGTGACGGTTTCGGGCGGCTTCTTGCCCTGAAGGCTGTCCATGAAGGCCAGCTCCTCGGGCTTGAGCACCTGCGGCGGCTCCTTGTTCTCGGGCTGCTGGGTCTGGGGCTGGGCCGAGGGCATGATCTGGGCCACCTGCGGCACGGCGTTCTCCGGCTTGTAGCCGCGCCCCACCAGCACGCCCAGGATGAACACCCAGATGATGCCCAACACGGCGACCACGCCGTAGGACACCAGGCTCGACACCGTGAATTCCTTGACGAATTTGCGGGGGCCCTCGTCCTGGGTCTTCTGGGACTTCATGCGGTCCACGACCTTCATGCAATGCTCCGTCTACATTTTTTCCGGGGCGGCCACACCCAGCAGATCAAGGCCGTTGCGCACGACCTGGGCCACCGCCGCCAGGATGAGCATCCTCGCGGCCATGAGCTCCTGGTCGGGAGCGGCCAGCACCGGGTGGGCCGTATAGTATCTGTGCAGCAGGCCGGCCAGCTCGCGCAGGTAAAAGCTCACCACGTGGGGGCTCATGGTCTGGGCGGCGCTGGCCAGGGTGTCGGGATACTGCTCCAGCATGCGCAGCAGGTCAAGGTCTTCGGGGGTGTCCAGGCGGGCCAGCAGCTCCGGGGAGGGCTGGGGCATGGCCACGCCGCGCTCTTCGGCCTTGGCGAACAGTGAGCAGATGCGGGCGTGGGCGTACTGCACGTAATAGACGGGGTTGTCCATGGTGCGCTGCTTGACCAGCTCCAGGTCGAAGTCCAGGTGGCTGTCGGACTTGCGGGAGAGGAACATGAAGCGCGCCGCGTCAACGCCCGTCTCGGCGCAGACGTCGGCCAGGGTCTCGAACTGGCCCGCGCGCGTGGACATGGCGATCTGCTCGCCTCCGCGCAGCAGGTTCACCAGCTGCACCAGGATGACCTTGAGGTCCTCGGGGTCGCGGCCCACGGCCTGCACGGCGGCCTTCATGCGCGGTACGTAGCCGTGGTGGTCGGCGCCCCAGATGTCCACCACGGTGTCGAAGCCCCGGCGGTACTTGTTGGCGTGGTAGGCGATGTCGGAGGCGAAATAGGTCAGCTCCCCGGTGGACTTGCGCAGCACGCGGTCCTTGTCGTCCCCGAAGCGGGAGGTGGCCATCCAGAGCGCGCCCTCCTGGTCGTAGGCCAGGCCCTTCTCGTGCAGCTCGGCCAAGGTGGATTCCACCTCGCCCCCGGCCACCAGGGACTTCTCCGAGAACCAGACCTGGTGCTCCACGCGGAACTCGGCCAGATCCTTCTTGATGCCGTCCAGGATGGACTTCATGCCGTACTCGTAGCAGATGTCCTGGGCCTTCTCGGGGTCCATGTCCGCGATGGCGGCCCCGTGCAGGGCGATGACCTCGCGGGCCAGGTCGATGATGTAGTCGCCCTTGTACCAGTCCTCGGGGTAGGTGACAGGCTTCTCCAGCACTTCCAGCAGGCGCACCCAGATGGACATGCCCAAAAGGCGCATCTGGCGGCCCGCGTCGTTGATGTAATATTCGGTGGAGACTTCGTGCCCGGTGGCCCGAAGCAGCCTGGCCAGGCTGTCGCCCACGGCCGCGCCGCGCCCGTGCCCGATGTGCAGCGGGCCGGTGGGGTTGGCGGACACGTACTCCACCTGCACCTTGCGGCCCTTGCCCGTATCCTGCTTGCCGTAAGCGTCGGCTTCTTCGAGAATCTGCGCCACCGTGCTCTGCCAGAAGGCGGGCGCGAAGGTGACGTTGAGGAAGCCCGGCCCGGCCACCTCCACCTTGGAGAGCGAGGGGTCGGCCGCCAGCAGGGCCGCGCGCAGCTCCTCGGCCAGGTCGCGGGGCTTCTTGTTAAGCTTCCCCGCCGTGAGCATGGCCACGTTGCAGGCCATGTCGCCGAACTTCTTGTCCTTGGGGGGCTCGATGGTGGCCTTCTCGGGCCAGGGTGCGCCCATTTCGGAGAGAATGGATTCCAGAAGCGACTTGAGATGGGTGATTGCGCGCATGGTGCTCGGTGTCTCGTTGTATGCCCGTTGGGGCGCTCACGTTGTGCGCGCGGCGGGAGCGTTGGCTCCGGCCGCGCGCGGGGTTGCGGTCATCTTCGGCCTGGCCTGCTCAGCAGGGCTGGTAGGCCTGCGCGGCCTCCAGGCTGGCCACGGAGACGGCGGTGAAGTCGTCCTTGCCCTCCAGGTTGGGCTTGACCATCTTGGTCAGCACGCCCTTGGGGCCAAGCTCCACGAAGTGGCGCGCGCCGCCGGCGTAGAGCGCGCCGACGGTGTCGATCCAGCGCACGGAGGAGGTCATCTGGCGGGAAAGCAGGCCCCTCAGCGCCATGGGATCGGCCTCAGCCGCGCCCGAGACGTTGCAGTACACCGGCACGGAGGGGGCGCGCCAGTCGGCCTTCTCCAGCACCTTGGCCAGTTCGGCGGCGGCTTCGGCCATCATGGGGGAGTGGAACGCGCCGCTCACCGCCAGGGGGATGGCCCGGCCCTTCACTTCCTTGCAGAGCCCGGCGGCCTGGTCCACGGCGTCCTTGCGGCCGGAAATCACGTACTGTCCGGGGGTGTTGTAGTTGGCCACCAGCAGGGTGCCGCCCGTGGCTTCGGCGGCGCGGGCCACGATGGACTCCACGTCTGCCAGGGAGACCTTGAGAATGGCGGCCATGGCCCCGTCGGAGCCCCCGGCCTCGGCCATGAGCCTGCCGCGCAGGCTGACCAGCTCCAGCACCTGGGGTGCGGGCAGCGCACCTGCGGCGGCCAGGGCGGCGTATTCGCCCAGGCTGTGCCCGGCCATGCCCATGGGGGAAATCTTCCTGGCCACCGTGCGCCAGAGGTTCAGGGTGGTCACGGTCATGGCGGGCTGGAGGTTGCGGGTGTCGGCCATGGAGGCGTCGTCGCCGTCCCAATATATGTCGCGCAGCTTCAGGCCGGAGACCTTCTCGGCGGTCTTCCACAGCTCCATGCTGTCGGCGTCGGCTTCGGCCAGGTCGCGGCCCATGCCTTTTTCCTGGGAACCCTGTCCGGGGAAGAGAACTGCTGTAGCGCAGGGGGTGGTTGTCACGGTGCAAGCTCCTTGCAGGCGGTGTCGGTCCGCCGCGTTGGTAGAGCATCCTTTGACGGGCGTCAATTCTTGGGCCATACCCCGGCGCATGGAGCATGGCAATCCCGATCCCCGGCAGGTGGCCCAGGCCGCGCAGGACTTGGGCCGGACCCTGGACGAAGCACAGGCGCAGGCCCTCGCGATGTATCTCGGCCTTCTTGAGAAATGGAACGCCCGCACCAATCTGGTAGGCCCGCGCAGCTGGCGGGCCATGCTGGAGGAGCTGGTGGCGGACAGCTGGCACCTGGCGGACCTGCTGGCGGGGCTCAGCCTGCCCGGGAACCCGGTGACCCTGGATTTCGGGGCCGGGGCGGGCATCCCGGGGGTGCCGCTGCGCGTGTTCTGGCAGGCGGGCACCTATGTGCTCATCGAGCCCAGGGCCAAGCGCGTGGCCTTCCTTCGGCAGTGCCTGGCCATGATGCGCCTGCCGCGCACCGAGGTGTTCGAGGGGCGCTGCGAGGCCCTGCGCCGCGAGGCGGACGTGTGCCTCTCCCGTGCCTTCCAGCCCTGGCGGGAGTTCCTGGGCACGGCCGCGCGGCACGCGCGTGGCGGGGTGCTGCCCCTGGTCGTGGTCTTCTCCAATGAGGAGGCGCCGGACGGCCCCGTCCCCCACGGCTACGTCCTGGCCGAGGCGCGGGCCTACCCCAGCCGGGGGCGCACCGGCTATTGCTGGGTCTTCTCGCCGAACATCTCCTGAAGCGAATCCTTGAAGATGAGCTTGGTGGCCAGCACGTCGGCCTGGTCCGCCAGGTTCATCAGCTTCTCCAGGAAATCCAGGATGCGCCCGCGCTTCTCCTCGTCGGCGTATTCGAAGTCCATCTCCAGGTCGCCCGAGGCGAAGTAGGCTTCCAGCTTGTCCAGATATTTCGTGTCGAACATGGGCATGGCTGCGTGTCCTTATTCGTGGCTATTCGTGCCTAATCGTGGTGGTATGGGTGTTTGGCCAATATGGTCATGCCCCGGTAGAGCTGCTCCAGCAGGACCACGCGGGCCAGATCGTGGGGCAGGGTGTAGGGGCCCAGGCTCATGGTCTCGTCGAAACGCTCGCGCACCTCGGGGCTGAAGCCGAACGGCCCGCCCACCACGAAGCAGGGGGCGCGGCCCGGGTCCTCCAGCCAAGCGGAGAGCTTGGCTGAAAGCCCCTTGGAGCCGTGGGCCCGGCCTCCCTCGTCCAGCCCGATCACCCGGTCGCGCGCGGTGACGGAGCCCAGCAGGGCCTGGCCTTCGCGGCGCATGCGCTGGGCCTTGTCCTTGGCGTCCTTGATGTCGCGGGTGCAGACCACCTCGCAACGCACGTAGCGCGAGAGGGCCTCGATGTAGTGGCGGGCGGCATCGGCGGCCCAGGGGGCCTTGGCCTCGCCCACGAACAAAAGTTTCAAGCGATTCATCGTGTTCAGGGAGGCTACCGCCGCCGATGGCTGTTGTCAAAGCCCGGACCATGCGTTAGGCAAAGTGGGGGCGATTGCGCCAGAGAAAACCGCGGGAATATTCATGCGCCGAATCGTGCTGCTTCTCATCTTGTTCCTGGTGTCCGGGCTTGCCGCCTGGCCCGGGACGGCGCACGCGCAGCGCATAACGCTCACCAACCTGGTGGTGGACAACCAGGAAGGCCGCGTGAAGGTGCGCTTCGGGCTGGGCATCAAGGCCGAGGAGGCCGTTCACGAGGCTCTGACGCGCGGCGAGGTCCTGGCCCTGGAGTGCAAGGCGGTGCTGGGCCGCAAACGGGACTACGTCTGGAACAAGGACGTGGCCCGCGCCGAGATGTCCAGCGAGCTGGTGCTCCACGAGGGCGGGCCCTACCAGATCGTGCTGCCCTCCAAACGCCAGGAGCACTATCGCGGGCGCGACGTGGCCCTGCTCATGAAGGAGGCCTGGGGCACCCTCTCCATGGACCTGGGAGAATGGAGCCAGATGGAGCGGGGCTTCACGTACTCGCTCTCACTGGAGATCCGCCTGGTGCGCCGTGAGGTGCCCGAGTGGGTGAAGAACACGGTCTTCTTCTGGAATTTCGACTTGGTGCCGCCGGTGAAGTATCAACTCGACTTCTCCTATTGAGCCTCCCGACCCAAGGGCCGGGCGATACGTAGAGGGGCACGGACATGGATGCGAGTTCGAAACGCGTGATCGTTGCCGGCGGGAGCGGATTCATCGGCAGGGCCTTGTGCGCGGCGCTGGGGGCCTCGGGCTGGCGGGTCCAGGTGCTCACCAGGGGGCCGGCGCGCCCCGCGGCGGCAGGAGGCCCTGAATTCGTCACCTGGGATGGGCTTACGGCGCACGGCTGGGGGCATCTGGCCGACGGCGCGGGCGCTCTGGTGAACCTCACCGGTGAGAACGTGGCCGCCGGACCCTGGACAACCAAGCGCAGAAGGGCCATCCTGGAAAGCCGGGTGAATGCGGGCCGGGCCATGGTCCAGGCCGTGGAACACGTGGCGCGGAACTCCGGCGCGCTGCCCAGGGTGCTGGTGCAGGCCTCTGCCGTGGGCTACTACGGAGATTCGCGCGATCCGGCCGTGGACGAGTCGCACCCTTCCGGGGGCGGCTTCCTGGCGGAGGTATGCCGCCAGTGGGAGGCCGCAAGCGCCCAAGTGGAGGCCCTGGGCGTGCGCCGCGCGGTGATCCGCTCAGCGCTGGTGCTCGGGGAAAAGGGCGGCATCCTGGCCAAGATGCTCCCGCAGTTCAAATTCTTCGCGGGCGGGCCGCTGGGCGACGGCAGCCAGGGCTTCCCCTGGATCCACATCGAGGACGAGGTCCGGGCGATCATGTTCCTGATGGAACGGGAGGACGCCTCCGGCCCCTTCAACCTCGCCTCGCCGCAAACCGCCAGCAACCTGGAGTTCTGCCGGGCCTTGGGGGCCGCTCTCTCCAGGCCGTGCTGGCTGCCAGCACCCGCGCCGCTGCTGCGCCTGGTTTTCGGCGAAATGGCCGACGACGTCTTTCTTGCCGGATGCAGGGCAGTGCCCGCGCGGCTGCTCGAGCTGGGCTTCACGTTCACGCATCCGGACCTTGCCCGGGCGCTCTCGGAACTCGCAGGCTAGGAGGCAACATGGGGAGTCGGCGCATCCTGGTCGTCGAGGACGAAGCCATCGTGGCCCTGGACATCCGCAACAGACTGACCCACCTGGGCTATCAGGTTGTGGCCATGGTGAGCACCGGGGAAGAAGCGGTGGCGCGCTCGGGCGACATGCGTCCGGACCTGGTCCTCATGGACATCATGCTCCCCGGCGGCATGGACGGCATAGAGGCCGCGACCCTCATCCGTGAGAATTTCGACATTCCGGTGGTCTACCTTACGGCCTACGCCGACCAGCAGACCCTGGCCCGGGCCAAGATCACCAATCCTTTCGGGTATATCATCAAGCCCTTCGAGGACCGGGAGCTCCAGACCACCATCGAGATGGCGGTCTACAAGTACGAGACCGACTGCAAGCTGATGCTCTCCGAGCGCTGGCTGGGCACCACGCTCAAGAGCCTGGGCGACGCGGTGGTCACCACCGGCCCGGCCGGGCTGGTGCAGTACATCAACCCCGTGGCCGAGGAGATGCTCGGCACCACGCTGGAGCAGGCCGTGGGCAAGTCCGTGCCGGAGCTATTCGGGCAGGAGGGATGCGCCCTGACCGCCACGGGCAGCCACACCTGCGAGCTGACCGGCGGAGATGGCGACGAGCTGCCCATAGAGGCCACAGTCTCCCCCATCCTGGACGACTGGGGCGCGCGCATCGGCACCGTCATGGTGTGCCGCGACATCTCGGAGCGGGTGCGCTCCGAGTACAGGATGCGCGAATATGTGGCCTCGCTCAACCGCACGCTGGAGGCCACGGTCTCGGCGCTGGCGGTCACGGCCGAAAAGCGCGACCCCTACACCGCCGGCCACCAACAGCGCGTCTCGGCCCTGGCCTGCGCCATCGCCCAGGAAATGGGCCTCGAAGAGGAGCGGGTGCGGGGCCTGCGTGTGGCGGGGCTGCTGCATGACATCGGGAAGATATACATCCCGGCGGAAATACTGGCGAAGCCCTCGACGCTCACTTCCATCGAGATGGGTCTGATCAAGACCCACGCCGAGGTGGGCCACGAAATCCTGGAGCACATCCCCTTCCCCTGGCCCGTGGCCCGCATGGTTCTGGAGCACCACGAACGCATCAACGGCACCGGCTACCCCTCCGGCCTGCGCGCGGACCAATTGCTCCCGGAATCCAAGATACTCTCCGTGGCCGACGTGGTGGAGGCCATGAGCTCGCACAGGCCCTACCGCGCCGCCCTGGGCCTGGCCCGCGCCCTTGGGGAGATCTGCGACAACAGGGGCGAGCTGTATGACCCCGAAGCGGTGGACGTCTGCGTGCGGCTCTTCGAGAAGGGCTACACCTTCGACACCGAGGCCGGATGATGCCCGCCGCGCCTTTCGAGCGGGCCTCGGCCCTGCTCCGCGCCGCCCTGGAGCAGGGCGCGCTGGACCGGGAGGACACCGCCGTCCTGCTCTACGACCTGGACGCCCTGGACGCCCGCCTCCAGGAGCTGGACCTGGCCTTCCCCGCCTCCACCCTGCACGCCGTGGCCGTGAAGGCCGCCCCTTTCCCCTGGCTGCTGGACCGCCTGGCCGACGCCGGGGCGGGCCTGGAGGCCGCATCCCTGCCGGAGCTGCGAATAGCCCTGGCCAGCGGCTGCCCGCCTGAGCGCGTGGTGTTCGACTCCCCGGCCAAGACCGTGGCCGAAATCAGCGAGGCCCTGGAGCTGGGCGTGGGCCTCAACGCGGACAACTTTCAGGAGCTTGAGCGTCTGGACGCGCTGCTGGCGGGCGCCAAACCCAGGGGACCCGTGGGGCTGCGCGTGAACCCGCAGGTGGGGCAGGGGGCCATAGAGGCCACCAGCGTGGCCGGGCACTATTCCAAGTTCGGGGAACCCATCGAGAAGCGCGCCGAGATCGTGAAAGCCTACGCGGACCGGCCCTGGCTCAGGGCCCTGCACCTGCACGTGGGCTCCCAGGGGTGTCCGCTCGAGCTGATGGCCTCGGGCGTGCGCGCCGTGCTGGACCTGCGCGCGGAGATCGAGGCCGCCTGCGGCCCGGGGCGCATCCGTCGCTTCGACATCGGCGGGGGCCTGCCCGCCACCTACCGCCCGGACAATCCCGCTCCCGGCTTCGCGGACTACGCCGCCCTGCTGCGGCAGCGCTGCCCGGAGCTGTTCACGGGCGAGATGGAGCTTGTCACGGAGTTCGGCCGGGCCGTGTTCGCCGGGGCGGGCCTGGCCGCGAGCCGCGTGGAGTACGTGAAGCGCCAGCCCGGGCACCGCACCGCGGTGATCCACCTGGGCGCGGACATGTTTTTGCGGCCCTGCTACGCCCCGGAGACGTGGCACCACGAGGTGGCCGCCGCCAACCCGGACGGCTCGCTCAAATCCGGCCCCGTGGAGGATTGGCACGTGGCCGGGCCGCTGTGCTTCTCCGGGGATTTCCCCGCCCGTGCCGCCCCCCTGGCGGAGGTGGCCCCGGGGGACTTCATCTTGATCCGTGACGCCGGGGCCTACACCCTGGGCATGTGGTCGCGCTACAACAGCCGCCAGATACCCAAGGTCGTTGGCGTGGAGGGCGGCAGGGCGCGCGTGCTCAAGGAGCGCGAGACGCCCGAGAAGGTAGTCACTTTCTGGAGTTGAGCGCCTGCCGGATGTCCGCTTCGAGTTCCGCCAGTATTTCCGCCAAAGCCTTGTTGTAGGCCTGGGCCAGGGCCGCCGCGTCGCCGCCGCCCGGCTGGAAGGCCACCACCCTGCTGTAATCCTTCTCGAAAAGCACCGTATAGGCGTCCCCCTTGTTGGCCACCAGGAAGAACTGGGCCTCCATCACGGCCTTGGGCGCGCCCTTGTCCGTGAAGTCTCCGTAGAGGGCGTTGACCATGCCCTCCAGCAAGTGGGTGTCCGCCACCTGGCTGGTCGAATCCACCACGTTGCCGAACAGGCCCGCGCGGGCGAGCCACTGGCGCACCTGGCCAGTGAGGTTCTGGGCGGGCTGCGTGAAGAACGTGTTGTAGTAGTCCGAGTCGAAGCGCGAGTCGCCCAGGCGGTAGACCATCTCCTTGCCCTGGAAGGCCGGGTTGATCTGCAGGGGGCGCACCTTGAGCACCGTGGCTGCAAGGGGCGCGTTCTTGGGGGCCGGGGCCGCCTCGGGTCGTTGGGCCGAGATGTTGAAGAGCCTGCGGTCCGGGGCCGGCCGGGAAAGGGGCGGGGAAGCGCAGGCCGCGAGCGTCGCGGCCGCCAGGCACAGGATCAGGGCTTTGAGCGGCGTTCTCATCGCTTCTCCGGGTGCACCTTGGCCGGCGGGGCCCCGAAGATCAGGCGCGAGGGGTTGCGCTTGGCGTCGCCGGTGAGGTCGTTGAGGTTTTCCATCATGCGCTTGCCCTGCTGGAGCAGCTCCTGCACCTCGTCGCGCTGGCTGCCCATGAGCAGGCCAAGCTCCCGCAGGAAGCGGCGCAGGTCGGACACGGCCTGGGGCAGGTTCTGGGTGGAGACGTTCAGGTTGTTCAACAGCTGCCCCAGGTTGGCCAGCGACTCGCGGGCCTCCTTGCTTTCGATCAGGGCGGCGAGCTGCTGGTTGGTGCCGCGCAGGTCCTGGATGAGCGAGTTGACGTTGCCGGTGAGCCCGGGGACGTTGGCGTCCTTCACGGCCTCGCGCAGCACCACCAGCAGGGAGTTGATGTTGCCCACGGCCTGGTCCACCCCGGCCTCGTCGATCTTGCGCAGCAGCTTGGAGAATGTCTCGAAGGTCTCCTCCAGGCGGGCGATGGTGCTGGGGGAGGAGGGCACGTAGGGGTATTGCGGGGTCCAATCGATGGGCAGCGGCTTGCTTGCCCCGCTCCTGGCGTAGTCCATCTCCAGGTAGGCCGTGCCCGTGAGCCCCTGGGGGGCGATGCGGATGCGCAGCCCGTTGGCCACCTCGCGCTCCAGGGCCTCGCGCAGGCCGGAAGCTCCGCCGCCGGCCAGCGGCGTGCCCGGGTCCAGGGCCATCTCCACCAGCACGTAGCGGAAGGGCACGTCCTTGATGTCGTGGTACTTGTTGAACACGAAGCGCACCCGCTCGATGGAGCCGATCTTCACGCCCTTGAATTTAAGGGGCGAGCCCACGTCGATGCCCTGCACGGACTCGTTGAAGTAGGTCTCCAGCATGATCTTGTCCTGGCGCAGGGCGCCTATGCCGAAAAAGATCAGGGCCATGATCAGCAGGGCGACCGATCCTATGACGAACAGGCCCAGCTTGAAGTAGTTGGACGGGGCGCTCATGCTTTCCTCACGGCTCCGTGGCCGGCGTGCGGTTGAAGAATTGCCGGACTTTGGGGTTCGCGGACGTGTCCCGCAGGAGCGCCGGAGGCCCCTGCGCGATGATGCCCTTGGCCTGGGCGTCGAGCATGACGGCCTGGTCCGCGATGGCGAAGATGCTTGCCAACTCGTGGCTGACGATGACGAAGGTGATGCCCAGGTTGCGCGACAGCGAGAGGATCAGCTCGTCCAGCCCGGCCGAGGTCACGGGGTCGAGCCCGGCCTGTGGCTCGTCCAGGAAGAGGATGGCCGGGTCCAGGGCCATGGCCCGGGCGATGGCCGCGCGCTTCTGCATTCCCCCGGAAAGCTCCGAAGGCAGCTTGTGCTCCGCCCCGGAAAGCCCCACCTGGGCCAGCTTCACGCGGGCCACAGCCTCGCGGGCGGCCAGGGGCAGGCGCGTGAACTCCTCCAGGGGCAGGCAGACGTTCTCCATGAGCGTGAGCGAGCCGAACAGCGCCCCGGACTGGTAGGTCACGCCGAAGCTGCGCAGGATGCGCTTGCGCTCCCGTCCCCTGGCCGTGGTGATGTCGCGCCCCTCAATGAATATGTGTCCGCTCAGGGGCTGGTGCAGCCCGATCATGTGCTTGAGCAGGGTGCTCTTGCCGCAGCCCGACCCACCCAGAATCACCGTCACCTCGCCCCGCGCGGCCTCGAAGCTCACGCCCTGCAGCACGGCCTCGCCGCCGTAGCCGGCGCACAGGTTGGAGACGACGACGGCGGGCGCTTCCATCACCAGCCCAGGGAGTAGAAGGTCACGGCGAACACGCCGTCGGCCACGGCCACCAGGATGATGCCCGCCACCACTGCGCTGGTGGTGGCGCTGCCCACGGAGCTGGCCCCGCCGCTGGTGCGCAGCCCGCGTTGGCAGCCGATGGCGCAGACCAGCAGGCTGAACGCGCAGGACTTGAACAGCCCCCCCAGCAGGTCGGGGAGGTGCACGGCCATCTGCACCTGGTTGATGAAGGCAGCCAGGGGGTAGCCCAGGGAGAGCATCACCATGGCCCCGCCTATGAGCCCGGCCAGGTTGAAGAACATGGTGAGCAGCGGGGTGACGGCCATGGCCGCGCCCACCCGGGTGACCACCAGGAAGCGCACCGGGTCCAGCCCCATGGTCTTGAGGGCGCTGATCTCCTCGTTGACGTTCATGGTGCCGAGCTCGGCGGCGAAGGCCGAGCCGGAGCGCCCGGCCAGGATGATCGCCGTGACCAGGGGGCCGAGCTCCCGCAGCATGGAGAGGCCCAGCAGGTTGGCCACGAATATCTCCGCGCCGAAGCGGCGCAGCGGCATGGCGGACTGGAAGGCCATGATGAGGCCCATGAGGAAGCCTATGAGCACGATGATGGGCAGGGCGTTGGCCCCGGCGGTCTCGGCCACGTGCAGGGCGTCGCGCCAGCGCACCCGGCGCGGATTGGCCAGGGCGGCGGCGAAGGCCGCGCAGAACTCGCCCACGAAGGCCACGATGGAGGCCATGTCCTCCAGGAGCACGGCGGTCTTGCGCCCCACCTCCTCTGCAAGGCTGGGACGCTGGAGCGGAGCGGGGGGCGGGGCCACGTCCGCGGGCGAGAACTGCTCGAATAGGACGCGGAAGCGCTGATCCAGCCCGGTGAGGGCGAAGACCGCTCCGCGCTGTTCGGCCTGGCGGCGCAGCTCCAGCAGCAGGGCCAGGCCCGAGCCGTCGCAGAAGCTCACCTCGCTGGCGTCCACGCGCAGGCTCGTTCCCGGCCCGGCGGCCAGCTGCGCGGCTTTGGACCAGAGCCGGGCCACGCCGGTGGCGTCCAGGCGGCCGGAAAGGCGCAGCTCGACGCCGCCGGGAATGGCGGCGTGCGTCATGGTGGCGGAGAGGTTCTGGACTGGCATGGGAAAACTCGGTGGGCCGATGCGCTGTCTTCGGCTTGTACGCCAGGGCTTCTGGCCGGTCAATTGAGGAGTCCCGGTCCGGGCGTTTTGCCGCACGGAATAGTGCTTGCCCCCGGGGGCTAAATTGTGCAGATGTTGAAGGTAGTCCCTCTAACACTCTCTCAGGAGGAACCCACATGAGAAACAGGTCGATCATCTTGTTGTTCGTGCTGGCCGTGTGCGTGTGCGCAGCACCAGCGTTCGCAGCCAAGAAGAAAGGAGCGACGTCCGAGCAGCAGCAGCTGGGCGCGGAATACGCCAAGGCCGTGGAGCTCGTGAATGCCCGCAAATGGAAGGCCGGCATGGAGGCCATGACCGCCATCATCGATAACCCCAAGACCAGCAAGGACGTCCTGCCCAACGCCTATGCCGACAGGGGCGTCTGCTACTCCAACACCAAGATGCCCGCGGAGGCGGTGAAGGATTTCGACAAGGCACTGGAGATGCGCCCGGACGTGGCGAGCACGCTGTACAACCGCGCTCGCGCCCTGGCCATGCTGAACAAGCATGAAGCCGCCGTGAAGGACCTCACCCGCGCCATCGAGCTGTCCCAGCCGAGCATCATCACTGCCGGGTATTATTACAACCGCGGTGTGAGCAACATGGCCCTGGACAAAACGGCCGAAGCCAAGGCCGACTTCAAGGCCGCCAAGAAGCTCAATCCCAAGCTGAAGATTCCCATGAAGGCCAAGGACACCATGTAGGCTCGACCGGGCCCCTCCCGAGAATGGGGGAAACCCTGCATCACAGAGGCTCCCGGGCATTTTGCCGGGAGCCTTTTCCATTGCCGGACGGTCATCTGGCCTGATCGGGGCCTCATTTATTTTCCGGAAATTTTTCCGCCTGCCTCAAATATCATACCCTCGAAAACTGGAGCCCCGTCCGGCGGCCTTCTCCCGGGCTTTGCGGCGCCCAGCCCCTGGTGCGCCTCCAACCTGCCGCGAACGCGACAGGTTCCCGGAAACGGAGCGGGCTCAGCGAACTCTCGCCCAACAAGCTGTGAAGGAATCCCTTCACGGTGTGAAGGAAAGCAGCAGGAATAATCGCGCAAAACTTTGCGCGATTTTTGTTGTTGGGTTTTGATATCAGCATGTTGGTGAACTTCAAAGGGCGCTTGGCATGATGGGTGCTTCATGCCCGTCGTCACATGGCGGCCGGGATGCGGACGCGGCGGCATGACCGCCCGCCCTCAACCCGGGAAGGATCGTCGGTGACAGACATCATGCAAGTGCCTTTGGAGGTTTACTATGTTGGCATACCCCGCCCCCCGCTGGTTGAAGCTCTGTCGTAAAGCCCTTGTTCCCGTCATGATGATGATCGCGGTGCTGTTGTGCGGCACCCAGGCCTCCGCGATGACCATCAGCTACACCTACGACACCACCACCCGCGTGGCCAAGGTCGTATACGGAAGCGGACTCAGCAGAAGCATGGTGCTCGACGAGGAGGGCAATGTCCTTCACGCCGCCACGCAGGCGCAAAGCGTGCTGCTCCACGGCATGATGGCTCTGCTGCTGCCCGGCCAGGGCTCCGTGTCCCAGGCCCAGGGCCTGCAGACCTCAGTGCTGCAGTAGGACAGCCGGGTCACGAATCACACTGAAATTCAGGCGCTGAGGCCTGTGTGAACGCGGCGCGGCGGGGGGCGCACCACCGCGCCGCCGCGCGGGGGGGGTTTAGGGT
>NZ_JAKZKW010000014.1:0-27668 GCF_022808695.1 Fundidesulfovibrio soli | reverse complement strand
GCACAGCGGGTTCACAAATCACACTCAATTGCGGGCGGGGAGGCCTGTGTGAACGCGCCGCTGCGGCCGGAACATCCGGACGCAGCGGCGCGTTTGTGTTCAATCGAGGGCTGGAGTGCCAGCAGGGATGCGGCAAGTGCGGAGCCGGCCGGCTTTCGGACACCCAGGGCGGCAGCGTCCGCTGGCGGCTCAGTCGCGTGTCTGCTTCCGGCAGGTGGCGTAGAAGTTGGTCTTGTCACCGCTCATGTCGTGCAGGGCGTATACGGCCTCCAGGAAAAGCCGCGCGGGCAGGCTCGAGGTGGCCTTCCTGGAGTCGTAGTTCTCCTGCACGAGGGCTTCGATGGCGAAATCGGCCTGCTCGATGGAGCGTTTGATCGTCGGCTTGTTGAAGTAATACAGATGATAGGGAGGGTGGAGCTTGGCCAGCGGCGCGCTCAGGCCCAGCCTGTGCAACAGCGCGCCAACGCGGTCCAGCAGGTTGTCCGTGCTCACGGTGCTCAGGAACAGCAGGCCGCCGGGAGCCAGCACGCGCCATATCTCCCGCAGCAGGGCCGCAGGGTCCTGAACGTGCTCCAGAAGGTCGAAGGCGGCCACGACCTGGAAACTGCCGTCGGGCAGCCCGCATTCCTCCAGGGGGTCCTCCCGCACGACGCACCCGAATTTCTCCCTGATGGACTGGGCCAGCGGCTGTGAGAACTCGATGGCCTCCACCTGGAGCCCCCGGCTGGAGCAGAATTGGAGGAAGTGCCCCGCGCCGGGGCCGATCTCAAGCACCTTGCCGCCGGGAAACCGCCGCGCAGCGGTGTCCGCAGCCTGGAGCATGTGCTGGTAATGGTTGGTCTGGAGGTCGTCCTCCAGGGTGAAGTATTCCGCGGCGACGTATTCCTGCGCGGCGTAGAGGTCCTTGAGTTCGGCTTTCGTCGGGGTGGGGTGATACCAGCGCAGGCCGCACTGCCCGCAGCGCAGGAGGTCGCGGCCGTGCAGGCGGGCCATGAACTGCTGGGCGCGCCCGCCGCAGAGGTTGCAAGCTGAAGGTTCCATGTCTGGTCCGGTGATGAGGTGTGAAGCCATGCCGCTGGGGTGAATACGTCCTGACTGGTGTTGACGCAACGGCAACCGCGGGGCTCGGGCGGTGCTACAGCCGGCCCAGCAGCTCCTCGGGCCTGTCGATGAACACCCGCTGGCCCGCCGCCTCCAGGTCCGCCCTGGGCCGGAAGCCCCAGGTCACGCCCACGCAGGCCATGCCCGCGTTTTTGGCGCAGAGCACGTCCATGGGCGTGTCGCCCACCAGCACAAGGTCCGCCGTGTCCAGCCCGAGGCGGGCGGCCAGGGCCAGCGCCCCGGCGGGATCAGGCTTCTTGGGAAATTCACCCTCGCCCATGACGGCGGCCCAGTTCCAGCGCCCAAGCAGGTCGCGCACCACCAGGCGGGTGAAGTCGTCGGGCTTGTTGGAGAGCACGGCCAGGGGCAGACCCTTGGCCGTCAGGGCGTCCAGCAGCTCGGGTATGCCGGGGTAGGGACGGCTCTTGTCCTTCCAGTTGCGGTCGTACTCGCGGCGCATGGCCTCCACGGCCTCGTCCAGGCGGTGCTGGGCTTCCTGGGGCAGGGCGCGCTGCATCAGCGTGCGCATGCCGTCGCCCACGAAGAACTTGTAGCTCTCTACGGGGTGGGCCGGAAGCCCCATGCCTTGCAGGGCCGTGTTGGAGGCGTCCGCGAGGTCCTCCAGGGAGTCGATGAGGGTTCCATCCAGGTCGAAAACGACAGCGCGTACAGGCATCACTCACTCCATATGAACCGGAAACGGCAGCAGGAGCCCCCGTTGCCCAGGATCTCGGGCCGCTCCATGCCGATGTGCGGGGAATAGGCGCGGGCGAAGGGCAGGTCGCGCGCGCAGGACAACAGGCCCGCCAGCACTTCCGGCAGGCCCATGGCTTTGTAGCGCTCCACGTAGGCGCAGCGCGTCACGGTGAAACGCAGTTCGCGTTCGGATTGCGCGACGTTTTCGATTTCCAGCGCCCCGGAGCCCTGCCACAGCCCGAGCACGGTGCTGAAATGCCCGAAGCTTGGGCCGCCCGGGGCCAGGGCCGCGAACTCGCGCCCGGCCTGGGCCGCCAGGGACTCCACGGCGGCGCGCACGGCATCCAGGGCCTGGGCCTGGTCCATGCGGGCCAGCAGGCTCCGGTACATGGCCAGGAAGATGCCCGCCTCCACGGCGCGGCGCTCCAGCAGGGGGATGTCCATGGGGGCTCCGATACAGGGCGGGGGCCTTGCGGCCCCCGTTCGTCGGCTTATTTGTAGTACAGCTTGATCTGGTTTGTGAAGCGCTCGGTCTGGCCCGGGGTGGGCTGGCCCGAGGTGATGACCACCGATTCGCCCGGCGCGAAGTCAGGGCTCTCGGCCACGAAACGCTCCGCCCTGCGGGAGTGGCTTTCGGCGGAGGCTTCGATCAGGCGCGGCACCACGCCCCAGACGAAGTTGAGGTTGTGGATGATCTTCTCGTCGGGCGTCAGGGCGTAGATGGGCAGCGCGGGCCGTCGGGAGGAGAGCAGGCGCGCCGTGACCCCGGAGGTCGAGTGGCTGACCAGGGCCTTGGACTCGGCGTTGTCCGCCAGGATGCAGGCTGAATAGGCCAGGTATTTCGAGGGGTTTTTCTCTTTCTTGGGCGCGTAGGGCCCCTGGATGCGCTCCAGGTAGTACTGCACGGCGTTGTCGGAGATCTCGCGCATGAACTCCACGGCCTTGACCGGGTAGTCGCCCACGGCGGTCTCCTCCGAGAGCATCACGCAGTCGGCCCCGTCCATGATGGCGTTGGCCACGTCCGTGGATTCGGCCCGCGTCGGGATGGGGTTCTTGACCATGGAAAGAAGCATCTGCGTGGCCACGATGGCGGGCTTCTGGGCGTGGCGGCAGGCCCGGATGATGCGCTTCTGGATGATGGGCAGCTGCGAGATGGGGCACTCCAGCCCCAGGTCGCCGCGCGCCACCATGACGATGTCGGTCAGGGCCAGGATCTCGTCCAGGCGGTCCACCGCGTTCTGGCGCTCCAGCTTGGCCACAACGGGAATCCAGACGCCGTGGCGGGCGATCTCGTCCTTGATGTGGCGGATGTCGTCGCCGTTCTGCACGAAGGAGAGCGCCACCGCGTTGAGCCCGGCGTCGATGCCCTCGTGCAGGTCCACGATGTCCTTGGCGGTGAGCGCGGGCAGGGCGTGGTGCTTGCCCGGGAAGGCGATGCCCTTGCGGGAGGCCAGCATCCCGGCGTTGTGGGCCTGGATCTCGTAGAGCCTGTCCTGCTTGACGGTTCTCGTCACCGTGAACTGGAGCATCCCGTCGGAGAGGTTCACGGGCATGCCGGGCTGGAGGCCCTCCAGCAGGGCCGGCACGTCCAGGGGTATGAAGAGCTTGTCGCCTCCGGGGGTCTCGTCCGGCAGGCCCAGCAGCAGGGTCTGGCCCTTGTTCACCTGGCGGGGGGCGTTCTCGATTTCGCCGATGCGGGTCTTGGGGCCGCAAAGGTCGCCCAGGGCGGTGAGCGGCAGGCCCAGCTCGGACTCCACCTCGCGGATGGCCTTGATCACGGGCAAGAAGTCGGCGGCCACCGAGTGGGAGAAGTTCAGGCGGAAGATGGTGGCCCCGGCCAGGGCCAGTTCCTTGATGGACTGCTTGGACATGGAGGCCGGGCCAAGGGTGGCGATGATTTTTGTGGTGGTCATGTGCGCTCCTGGTCGGCGGGGTTCTGTGGCGGAAACCTACCCCAAGCTCTGCTGAAAGTGTACCGTAAAATGCCTGTTTCCGCCCACTTGGCAAAATGGGTGCAATGGACGGCGCTTTGTTGTAAAAGCCGCCCAGCGAGGAAGCAAGAATGCTCAACAAACCGAGACTGCTGACCCCGGGCCCCACGCCGCTTCCGGAGGAAGTGCGGCTGGCCATGGCCCGCGACATGATCCACCACCGCAAGCCCAACTTCCTGCCCGTGATGGAGGATGTGCGCGCGGGGCTCAAATACCTCTTCCAGACCACCCAGGAAGTCATGCCCCTGGCGGCATCCGGCACCGGTGCCATGGCCGCCGCCGTGACCAACCTCTTCGCCCCGGGCGAGAAGATCCTCTGCATCGAGGGCGGCAAGTTCGGCGAACGCTGGGGCGAGATAGCCGACATGCACGGTCAGGTGCCCGTGCGCCTGCAGGTGGAGTGGGGCACCGCCGTGGACCCCGCCGCCGTGGAGGCCGCGCTGGACGCCGACCCGTCCATCAAGGGCGTGTGCGTGCAGGCCTCGGAGACCTCCACCGGCGTGCTGCACCCCATCAGGCAGCTGGCTAAGATCACCGCGGGGCGCGACGTGCTCCTGGTGGCGGACGGCATCTCCGCCGTGGGCATCTCCCCTTGCCCCATGGACGCCTGGGGCATCGACTGCCTGCTCACCGGCTCCCAGAAGGGGCTGATGCTTCCGCCCGGGCTGGCCTTCGTGGCCCTCTCGGACAAGGCCTGGGCCAAGTGCGACACGGTGCGCCCCTCCAACTTCTATTTTCAGCTCAAAGGCGAGCGGGCCAAGATCGCCGCCAACCAGACCATGTTCACCTCGGCCGTGGGGCTGCTGGTGGGCCTGCGCGAGAGCCTGCGCCTGTTCCGGGAGTTCGGCCTGGAGAACATGATGCGCAAGCAGTGGGCCCTGACCATGATGGCCCGCGCCGGGGCCAGGGCCATGGGGCTGGAACTGCTCGCCAAGACGGACTTCACCTGGGGCCTGACCGCCATCAAAATGCCCCTGGGCGTTGAGAGTCCCGCCGTGCTCAAGACAGCCTCGGCCGACTACGGCGTGGTGCTGGCCGGCGGGCAGGGCCACATGAAGAACCAGGTGGTGCGCCTGGGTCACATGGGCTACGTGGATTTCGGCGACGTGCTGGCCGGTCTGGCGGCCCTGCGCGCCGCCTTCGCCGCCGCAGGCGGATACGTGGGCTGCACGGACCCGCTGGAACAGGCCATGACCGCCTATTCCGAGGCTCTGGCCCAAGGTCCGGCGCTTTGATAGCGCATATGTTTAAGGAGCATACCCCATGACGCAGGACGACAAGTGCTCGGGCTGCCCCGACGGCCATGCCGACTACGAGGGCATCTGCCTGCCCCAGGTGGATTTCATCACCTTCGCCTACTCCATGGCCTCCGCGGCCATGGTGCACCTGGGCGAGATGCCCGACCCCGAGTCGGGGGCGAGCGGCCTGAACAAACCCCTGGCCAAGCACACCATCGACACGCTCTCCATGCTTGAAGAGAAGACCCGGGGCAACCTGACCCCGGAGGAGTCGAGCCAGCTCACGCAGATGCTCGGCCACCTGAAGATGCTCTACGTGCGAAAAAACGGGTAGGGCAGGGCCGCACGGCCCGCCCCGCCCGATCGCCACGATGCGCCGCGCCGCCCGCCGCCGCGGGGGCGCGCCTTGTATGTTTCCCGCTCACCCGTGCCGGATTTCAGAAAGCCTGGACGTCCCGTTCAGGGACGATGAAATGTTCCCCCGTTGAGGCGTCCCGGAGCGGGGGCGCGGATGCCGGGGCCGCACAACGACCCTGAGCGCGGCCGGCCAAACGCCGCGAGGAGGAAGGATATGACTCGGATACCTGTCGGGCTGGTGGGCGTCACCGGCTACACGGGCATGGAGCTTGCCCGGATGCTGGCCATGCATCCCGGACTGGAGCTGACGCGGGCCACGTCCCGCGCTGAGGCGGGCAAGAGCCTGGCCCAGATCTACCCCTTCGTGCGCGGCACGCGCCTGGACGGGCTGACCATCACCGAACCCGACCCCGCGGACCTGGCCAAGGCCTGCGAGCTGGTCTTCCTGGCGGTGCCCCACGGCGCGGCCATGGACACGGCGGCCAAGCTGCTGGATGCGGGGCTGCGCGTGGTGGACCTCTCGGCGGACTTCCGGCTGCGCGACCCGGCCGTCTACGCCCAGTGGTACGCCCTGGAGCACCGCCACCCGGGGCTCATCGAGGACGCCGTCTACGGCCTGCCCGAGCGCTACGCCGACAGGATCGCCAAGGCCCGGCTGGTGGCCAACCCCGGCTGCTACCCCACCTCGGTGATCCTGGGGCTGTGGCCCGCGCTTGAAGCCGGGATCATCTCCCCGCAGGACATCGTCTGCGACTCCAAGTCCGGCACCTCAGGGGCCGGGCGCAAGGCCGCCGTGGGCACGCTGTTCTGCGAGGTCTCGGACACCTTCCGGGCCTACAACCTGGCCAAGCACCGCCACACCCCCGAGATCGAGCAGGAGCTCGGCGCTGTGGCCGGGGAGGAGATGGTCGTCTCCTTCAACCCGCACCTGCTGCCCATCAACCGGGGCATCCACTCCACCATCTACGCCAAGCCCAAGGGGCAGGTGTCGGCGGAGCAGGTGCAGGCCCTCTATGAGAAGCATTACGCCCCCCACCCCTGGGTGCGCGTGCTGCCCCAGGGCAGCCTGCCCGAAACCCGCCACGTGCGCGGAACCATGTTCTGCGACATCGGCCTGGTGCACGACCCCCGGACCAACCGCCTCATCGTCTGCAGCGCCATCGACAACCTCTGCAGGGGCGCTTCCGGCCAGGCCCTGGCCTGCGCCAACCTCATGCTTGGCCTCGATCTCCGCGCCGGGCTGGAGCTGGCCCCGCTGATGCCCTGATCGCATCGTCTGATCCGGCGGCCGCCGGCGGGGGAGCGTGCGCTCCTCCGCTGGCGGCCGCAGTTGCCCAAGTGACTGATCGGGCGTAGGCTCCTGCCTGAAGGCCGAATAATCAGCCCCTGTGAGCGTATGCAGAAGCACGAGGAGCACGAAGCGTCACCAGCCCAGCTGGAGCCGATATTCGTCGCCCGTCAGCCCATATTCGACCGCGACATGAGGGTCTGGGGCTACGAGCTGCTCTACAGGCGCGCCGATGACTCGGCCGAGGCGGAAGTGGCCGACGACGCCCGTGCAACGTCCGTGGTCATCGCCGACGGCGTCACCCTGGGCCGCACAGGCCTTGGCCCCCAGGAAAAAACCCTGGTCAATTTCCCCGTGGACCTGCTCTGCCAGGGCGCCGGTTTCGCCCTGCCCAGCGAGAGCTGCGTCATCGAAATTCTCGAAACCGTCCCCCCCAGCCCTGAAGTGCTCAAGGCCCTGCGGGATCTCAAGCGGGCCGGCTACACCCTGGCCCTGGACGACTTCGTGGGCCAGCCGGAACTGGAGGCCTTTCTTCCGCTGGCGGACATCGTCAAGGTGGACGTGCTGGCCCTGCCCGAGCGGGAAGCGGCCGGGCTGGTGACGCGCCTGCGCGGCGGCGGGCGCAAGCTCCTGGCCGAAAAGGTCGAGGACGAGGCCATGCGCGTCAGGACCCTCCAGATGGGCTTCGAGCTGTTCCAGGGGTTCTTCTTCCAGCGTCCGGAGATCGTCTCGGGGCGCAAGATGACCAGCGCCCAGTCCACGCGGGTCCGGCTGATGGGCGAACTCTCCGACGAGGACTTCGACCCCGGCAGGATTTCCAGGATCATCGAGACGGACCTCTCCCTCTCCTACCGCCTGCTGCGCTACATCAACTCCGCCACGTTCGGCAGGCGGGGCACCGTCGACTCCATCCGCCAGGCGAGCATGATGTTGGGGCAGAGGAACCTGGCTCAATGGCTGCAGGCGGTGCTCATGGCGGACGTCAACCCCACGCCCAAGGGCCGCGAGCTGGTGTTCCAGTCCGTGCGCAGGGCCAAATTCCTGGAACTGCTGGGCAAGGCCATCAAGCAGCCGCCCGCGAGGCCCGACTCGCTCTTCGTGCTGGGGCTGTTCTCCCTCCTGGATTCGCTGCTGGGCATGCCCATGGACCAGGTGCTCTCCGGCCTGCCGCTGGCTCCGGCGCTCAGCCAGGCCCTGCTGGGGCTGGACGGCCAGGCCAGGGACCTGCTGCTCCTCGCGGAGGAGATGGAGCAGGCCGACTGGCGCACGGCCAGCCAATACCTCACGGAACTCAAACTGCCCGCTTCGGCCGCGACCATGCTCAACGCCGACGCCTTGCGGTTCGCTGGCGAGCTTGTGCGGGAGATACAGGTGCTCCCGCCCAAGGAAAAGATCCGGCGCTGAACCGGATCGGGGCGTGCGCCGGGCTTGTGTTCTCAGGAGCCTTGAGCTAGTTGCAATCATTAAGGAAGTGGCCGGCTCCGAGAAGTACCTGTCATCACATCCAAGCTGCGGGGCGCGGCATGGGAATAAAGTCGTTCATCGCTGTCATCGTGTTTTTGTGCGCGATTCTGGGGGCTGGTGCATACTACCTCAACTCCCCGGTCATCATAGGGTTTAGCGGGCAGCTCACAGGCACCTTCTCCGACCTGGGCGTGCAGGGACGCAACGGGGTCATGCTGGCCGTGGAGCGCATCAACGCCGCGGGCGGCATCGACGGCCGCAAGCTCAAGCTCCTGGTCAGGGACGACGGCAACAGCCCCGAGAAAGCCCTGGAGGCCGATCTCGGGCTGCTGGCCGCCGGAGCCGTGGCCATCGTGGGGCACATGACCACCGCCCAGACCCTGGCCGTGCTCCCCGAACTCAGGTCGGCCAACGTCGTGCTGGTCTCGCCCACCACGGCCACTCCCAGGCTCTCCGGTCTGGACGACAATTTCTTCCGCGTCATCCCCGACAACACCAGTTGGGCCCGAACCCTGGCGGACTACGCGTTCGACGGCGCGGGCTTGCGCAAAATCCTGCTCCTGGGCGACTCGGACAACGTCGGGTACACGGACACCTTCCTGGAGGGCTTCCGAAAGAGCTTCACCGCGCGAGGGGGGGAGGTTCTTGGCGAAGTGGCCTTCTCCTCTCGTTCGAAGCCGGACTGGGGCAAGTTGGCCGCGGACGCCGGAGCCTCGGGGGCGCAGGCCGTGGTGCTGGCGGCCTCCGCGCGGGACGTGGCCGCCTTCGCACAGGCCCAGGTGCGCGGCGGGGTCCGGCTGCCGATCCTCTGTCCCACCTGGCCCTACACCCGTGAGATTCTCACTGCGGGGGGGGCCAACGTGGAGGGCATCGTCTTCTCCACCAGCTACACCGAGCAGAACGACTATCCCGGCTTCGAGAATTTCCGGCGGGACTACCGTAATCGCTTCGGCTGGGATCCGAGTTTCGCCGCCGCCTACTCCTACGAGGCCGTGCTGCTCCTGGCCAAGGCCCTGGAGGCTACGGGCGGCAGACGCAAAGGCCTGGAGGCGGCCCTGGCCGGCGTGGGCCTCATCCGCGGGGTCATTGGCGACTTTCGCCTGGACGCCAACGGCGACGTGGAGCGCGGCAACTTCATCGTGACCATCCGCGACGGCAAGTTCATCACCGTGCCCCAAGGGGGGAAATGACATGACGCCAGGCTCCATCGCAGTCATCCTCCAGCGCGGGCTCATGCGGCGGACGCTGCTCCCGGCGGTCATCTGCCTGGTGATCATGGCCCTGGTCATGGCCAAGGGGCAGGAACAGGCGCTGGGCCGCCAGAACGAGGAGCTGGCCAAGCGCCTGGCTCACTACGTCGAGCATTACATGAGCGGTGTCTGGCGGGGGTTGGAGCACTTCGCGGACTCATCCTCCGGGTCCGGAAGGCCGGTGCGCAAGGAGGCCCTGGGCGGGATGCTGGGACTCGCGGCCCAGTTGGAGCGCGTGATGCTGGTCGACCGCACCAACACTGTAGTGGGCAGCGTGCCCCCCGCGCCCGAAGGGGTGGACTTCCCCATTCGCTTCGACGAGTCCTCGGGCCGCAGGCTGCTGCTCTCCCGGCCGATATACTCCGCCCAGACAGGCAAGACCACCGTGTACATCGGCGTCAAGACCCTCAATTCCGAAACGCTGGTTGCAGAGCTGGACCTCTCGGAAATGACGGCGAACATCGAGACCTTGGCCGCCTTCGGCCTGGGGGAGGTCGTGGTCTGCGACGCCTACGGCAACGTCATCTCCCACCCTGACGAACGCCAGGTGGCCACGCAGGCCAACCTGGGCGGGCAGCGGCTTTTCTCCATGGACCTCGGCTCTTCCGGCTATGCGATCTTCGAGGAGGACGAGGGCATCTACCTGGGCACACGGGCTCCCGTGAACGAGCTGGGCTGGAAAGTGATGGTCAGCACCCCCGTGGGGGTGGCCCTGGCCCCGCTGCTTGCGCCCGTGGTGGGCGCGGCCGTGCTCATGGGTGTGGTCTTCCTGGTGCTCACGCTCATGCTGCGCCGGGAATTGAACCGCAGGATCGTCAGGCCAATGGCAGCGGCCGTGCGCGGCCTGGACGCGCTGAGCCCAGGGACGCAGTATCAGCCCAGCCAAGAACCCGCATTCTCCGAGCTGGCCCGCTTCGAGAAGGCCATTGTGGACATGGGGGGGCGCATCCGGGAGGGGGAGGCCATCCTGCGCGAGAACGAGCGCCGTTTCCGCGCCCTCTTCGAGCAGGCCGCAGTAGGGCTCACCCAGTGCACTCTGGAAGGGCGCTACCTGCGCGCCAACAGGCGGTTTCAGCAGATCGTCGGCTACGACATTGAAGAACTCCGGCGAATGACCTTCCGTGACATCACCGAGCCTTCGGACATCCCCCCCGAGGAGATTGGTCTCGCGGGCCTGCAGAGCGGCGCCGAGGCCTACCACGAGCAGGAGAAGCGCTACCTGCGCAAGGACGGGAGCCAGGTCTGGGTGCACCTCACCTTGTCCTCCGTGCGCGGTGAGGATGGTCACCCCCTGTATTTCATCGGCGTGGCGGAGGACATCACCGCCAGGAAGACGGCCGAGCAGGCCCTGCGCGCCTCCCTGGCGGAAAAGGAAGTGCTGCTGCGCGAGATACACCACCGGGTCAAGAACAACCTCCAGGTCATCTCGAGCCTGCTTTACCTCCAGTCCGACCATCTGCAGGACCCCGAGGCCCTGGAGATGTTCCAGGAGAGCCGCAACCGCATAAGCTCCATGGCCCTGGTGCACGAGGAGCTCTACCGCTCCGGCGACCTCTCCAGCGTGCCAGTGGAACCCTACCTGCAACGCCTGGTGCCGCGACTGCTGGCGGCCGCCTGCGACGGCAGGGACATATCCTGCAAGCTCGACGTGGACCAGGTGCAGCTCGTGGTGGACCAGGCCATACCCTTCGGGCTGATCGTCAACGAGCTGGTCACCAACGCGCTCAAGCACGCTTTCAAGGGCCGGGAGCGGGGGGAAGTGGCCGTCACGGTGCGCCAGACGGGGAGCGAGGTCGCGTTGCGCGTCGAGGATGACGGCGTGGGGCTCCCCCCCGATTTCGACCTGGAGGGCACGGCCACCCTGGGCATGCAGCTCGTGGTGCAGCTTGCCATGCAGCTGCGGGGCAGGTTATGGGTGGCCGACGGGACCGGCGCCGCCTTCGAGTGCGTCTTCCAGGCAAAGGAGCCAAGTCGTAATGAGCCCCGCTAATGTGTTGATCGTCGAAGACGAAGCGATAGCAGCCATGGCCACCGCCGCAATGTTGCGCAAACTCGGCTTTACCGTGTGCGGCAAGGCCGCCTCCGGGGAGGAGGCCCTGCTCCTGCTCGAAGACCAGTGCCCCGATCTCGTGATCATGGACATCCGCCTGGAAGGGGAGATGGACGGGATCGAAACCACCCGCCGCATCAAGAAGCGCCGCGACGTGCCCGTGATCTTTGTGACCGCCTACACCGACGACCGGACCCGCTCCCGCGCCCAGGAGACCAACCCCCTGGCCTTCATCAACAAGCCCCTGGACATCACCATGCTCCAGAAGGCCCTGGCCGCCCTACCCAACTAGCAATCGCGGCGCAAACCCTACCTGCCTGATTCCCCAAGCTCTTTCTTGGCTTGGCCCCGCTTCTGCCGTACAAGGGCCGGGCACACACCAGCAAGGAGCCATGTCATGCCGCAGCACGTCGTCATTATCGGCGCGGTGGCGCTCGGCCCTAAGGCCGCCTGCCGCTTCAAGCGCCTCGAGCCCGATTCCAAAGTCACCATGATCGACCGCGATTCCATCGTCTCCTACGGCGGATGCGGCATCCCCTATTTCATCTCCGGCGACGTGTCCGACATGCGCGAGCTGCGCACCACCAGCTTCAAGCTGGTTCGCGACGAGGCCTTCTTCCGCGACTGCAAGGACATCGACGTGCTCACCCGCACCGAGGCCCTCTCCATCGACCGCGCTGCCAAGCGCGTGCGCGTGCGCAACCTGGACACCGGCCAGGAGTCCGAGCTGGCCTACGACAAGCTGGTTCTCTCCACCGGTGCGTCCGCCCGCAGGCTGAACATCCCCGGGGAGGACCTGCCCGGCGTGCACAGCGTGGGCAACCTGCACGACGCCTCCGCCGTGAAGGACCTCATCAGCGGCGGCCAGGCGGGCAAGGCCGTGGTGGTGGGCTCCGGCTTCATCGGGCTGGAAGTTGCCGAGGCCCTGGCGGACATGTGGGGGCTGGAGGTCTCCATCGTCGAAATCCAGGACAGGCTCCTGCCACGCAACATAAGCCCCCTCCTGGCAAGCATGGCCTCCGAACACCTTACGGAGAAGGACGTGGCCCTGCACTTCGGCGAGAAGGTGCTGGCCATCGAAGGCGACGGGCGGGTGGAGCGCGTCGTCACGGACAAGCGCACCATCGAGGCCGAGCTGGTCATCATGGCCGCGGGCGTGGTCCCCAACGGCCAATTGGCCCGCGAGGCCGGGCTGGCGGTGAGCCCGCGCGGGGCCGTGATCGTGGACGAGGCCATGCGGACCTCCGACCCGGACATCCTTGCGGGCGGCGACTGCGTGGAGGTGCCCAACCTGGCCGCCGGGGGCGCGCTGCACCTGCCGCTGGGCTCCATGGCCAACCGCCAGGGGCGCGTGATCGGCACCAACCTGGCCGGGGGCGAGGCCCGCTTCCCGGGCGCTGTGGGCTCCTTCGCGGTGAAGATCTTCGAGCGCGCCATCTCCGGCGCGGGGCTGACCCTCGAGCAGGCCCAGCAGGCCGGGTTCGACGCCATTGGCGCCACGGCGATCCAGTTCGACCGGGCGCACTTCTTCCCCGGCAAGGAGCTCATGACGCTGGAGGCCACCATCGACCGCAAGACCCGCAAGGTGCTCGGCGTGCAGGGTTTCGGCCCGTCCGGCGATGCCCTGGTGGGCCGCGTGGGAGCCATCGCGGCGCTCATGCAGAAGGGCTGCACCGTGGAGGACCTCTGCCTGCTGGAGTACCCCTATTCCCCGCCCTTCGCCTCTGCCATGGACATCGTGAACACCCTGGGCACCGTGGCGGACAACATGCTGGCGGGCAAAAACCAGGGGTTGGACCCCGCCCGTTTCTGCGAGCTGTTCGACGCGGACAGCCAGGAGCACTACTTCCTGGACTGTCGGGAGCCCGACAACGCCGGCCCCTACCTGGAGAAGCACCCCGGAAAGTGGCACAACATCCCCCAGGGGCAGCTGCGCTACCGGCTGGACGAGGTGCCGCGCGACAAGACCGTGGTGCTCATCTGCAACACCGGCATCCGCTCCTACGAGGCCCAGATCACCATGGAGCAGGCCGGCTTCAAGGGTGTGCTCAACCTGTACGGCGGCATGGCCGCGCTCAAGCAGAGCGGGGCCGATCCGTTGAAGAGGTAGCGGAAGAAAGGCCGGAGGAGAGAAGAGCGGGAGCCGCTCCGCACTCTGATGCTGCGGGCGCGAAACAACCGCAAGTTAAGAGCGGGGCGCCGCCCCGCACCCCGCCAGGGGGATGATCCCCCTGGACCCCGCGATAAAAAAATCCGGGAAGGCGACGCCTTCCCGGATTTTTGTTGTTTTTCCTTGGGGCGCAAGCTGCACGCTTATGGATGCGAAGCTATTGGGGGTGCAGGGGCATGATGCCCCTGCCGGTGGGGTTCGGGGAGGCAGCGCCTCCCCGAGGGATTTTGCGCGGCGCGCTCATGGGCACGGCGGCAACTCCAGGTCGAACTGCCGGATGGGCATGATCCCGGCCCGGGCAGTCTCCACCGCCGCTTCCAGCGTGTGGCCGCCGGTGGCCTTGTCCTGGCTGACGAAGTGGAAGTGCCACCCGGCCACCCAGGCCCCGGTGGGCTGGTCCGGGGCGCGCAGGGCGATGAGCGTGCCGCGCGCGTTCAGAAGCTCCTTCTTGTTCTGCTTGAGCAGGGCCTGCCCCAGGTCCGGGTAGGGCGGCTGGGAGATGGGTACGCTGCGGATCAGCAGGCGGGAGAACGTGCCCTCGATGCGCACGGCCGCGAAGCCGTCCTTGGGCAGCCTGGCGTCCAGGGCCTGGCCCAGCTCCTTGAGGGTGCTAACGCTTGCGAGGTCCAGCGTGGAGGCGGGCTTGAAGAACACCAGGTCCGCGAAGGGGGAGAGCGTGCCCCCGGCTGGGCGCGAGAGCGAACAGTTGGCGTCGGCGCGGTAGACCACGCCGTCGAGCACGATCATCTCGCCGTCCAGGCCGTGGAAGGTGCCCAGGCCGAAATCGCCGTGGGCGCGCAGGGCGTCCAGGCTGATGGTGCCCTCGTATGCGCCCGCCGCGAAGGAGTCGAACACGGCGTACTGGTAGAGCGCGGGGGGCTGCTGTTTGGGCGCGCAGGCGGCCAGCAGAAGCAGCAGAACGGGGAGGAGAATGCGGCGGGCCAGGACAGCAGGAACCGGGGTCACGGGGCCTCCAGGGGGATGAGGTTGCGGGGGAGGGGCCGCCCCTCCCCCGTGACTACAGCACTCAATCCTTCCCGAGCTACCCGATGGGGTCACCCTTGGCGAAGCTCGGCTCGTGGATGGGAACGATGATGTCCGCCATGTCCCGGCATTCCAGCACGATGTCGTAGGCCTTCTTCAGGTCCACGCAGGTGGAGGGCGGAATGACCTCCATGCCCAGCCCCTTCACTTCCTTGGGCGGGTAGAAATTCTCCATGATGCAGCAGAACCCGGTGATGAGCGCCTTGCCCTTGGCCGTGTCCACCAGCACGCTCATGGTGCCCTCGGTGTGGGCCGGGGTGTGGATCATCTTCACGCCGGGCACGACCTCGGTGTCTTCCTTGAGCGCCACGATCTGCCCGTTCTCCTCCACGTCCAGGATGAAGTCCTCCTGGTAGCGGTAGTCCAGCGGGTGCGGGTCGTGCACCAGCTCCAGCTCCTTCTCGTGCACGTAGAAGGCGGCGTTCTCGAACTTGTAGTCGTTCTCGCAGTGGTCGCGGTGCAGGTGGGTGTGGATCACGATGTCGATGTCCGCCGGGGTCAGGCCGAAGCGCCCCAGGGCGTCCTCGATGGTCTCGATCTTGCCGCCGATGAACTCCTCGCGGTCGGCGGAGACGATGGGCTTGAGCTCCCCCGTGTCCACCAGGATCTTCTTGTCGCCGCCCAGGATCAGCCAGGCGTACAGCGGTATCACGTAGGGCGTGCCCATCTGCTGCTGATAGGTCATGAAGCCTTTCTCGAAACGCTTGCTCCCCACCACGAGGGGGTGGATGGTGTAAGTGGCGGACATGTTCTTCTCCCGGGGGATTCAATCTGTGTTCACGGCAGGATAGCCATGCTCACGGCCTGTGGCAAGGCCGGGGCGCGGCTCACAACAGGCCCAGCTGTTTCTCCTTGCGCAGGGTCTTGGCCACCAGGTGCGACCGGCTGGCCTCCACCAGGTCGAGCTTCTTGAGGAAGCGGCTGGGCTTGAGCATCAGGAGCCGGCCGTACAGCTCGCGCTTCTCGGCGTGGCTCAGGTATAGGCGTGTCTTGGCGCGGGTCAGGCCCACGTAGAACAGGCGCTCCTCCTCGCGTTCGTCCACGGGGGCGTCCGCCGGGGAGGGCTTGCCGGAGAGGATGCCCGCGCCCGCGTAGGGCAGGATGCCGTCCTCCAGGGCGGGCAGGAAGACCACTTCGAACTCCAGGCCCTTGGAGGCGTGCAGGGTCATGATCCGCACCTTCTCCGCCCTGCGGCCCACCAGCTCCAGCTCGTTCTGGGCGTTCACGTGGGAGAGCAGCCCCGCCCAGCCCCCGTGCTCCTTGTAGGCGGCGCACAGGGCGCGGAACTCCGGCCCCTGCCAGAACAGGTGGTCGAAGGGCGGCACGTCGCGCAGGTAGAAGGCGATCTCCTTGGGGCCGCTGGCCAGCACGCGGTCGGGGCAGGCCAGGGCGGCCGCGCCCTCGATGTCCGCCATGCCCAGGAAACGCCCGGCCGCGTTGAGGATGGCCGTGACCCTGGGGTCGGCCCAGAAGGCCTCGGCCTCCGGCACGGAGCAGGGCACCCCGAAGCGGGTGAGCACCTTGGCGATGGGCTCCATCAGGCCCTTGAAGCGCACCAGGATGGCGATGTCGCCCGGCGAGAGCGAATGCCCCTGGCCCTTGGTCAGCGTGAGCGAGGTGGGGCCGAGCAGCTTGCGGATCTTCTCGCCCATCCAGGAAATTTCGCGCAGGCCCTGGGGGGCGGTGAACTCCATGATCTCACCCTGCCCGGCCGGGCGGACGGCCTCCAGCCGGGGGGAGTCGGGGAACAGGCCGTGCGCTAGGTCCAGGATGCGCTGGCTGGAGCGGTAGTTCTCCAGCAGGCCCACGGTCTGCAGGTCGCGCCAGAAGCCCTCCAGGGTTCGCCGCACGCCCTGCACCGCGCCCCGGAACCCGTAGATGGACTGGTTGGGGTCGCCTATGGCGAAGAAGCTGCGCGTGGAGCCGTCGGCCAGGGAGCGGATGATGGCCAGCTGCAGGGGGGAGAGGTCCTGCACCTCGTCCACCAGCACGTGCTTGAAATCGTTCTGGTAGATGCCCGTGTCGATCTTTTCCAGCCAGAACTCCAGCAGGTCCGTGTAGTCGGCCAGATTCCAGGAGGCCTTCTGGCGGGCGAAGCGCGCGGCGTGGTCCTCGGGCGAGGGGGCGGCGGGCTTGGCGGCCTCTGGCGGCTGGCCCGGGGCCTTGGGCCACACGGGCAGGGGGCGGCGCAGCATGCGCTCGCGGTCGACGCCCAGCTGCTGCCAGGCCTGCTTGAGCTTGGACCCGGCCAGCTCCGGGTTCACCTCGGCGTAGAGCCTGCGGGCGGCGTCTTCGCTTAAGAGCACAGGCTTCTCGCCGTAGGCCTCGGTCCAGTATTCGTAGGCCAGGGCGTGCAGGGTGTCGGCGCGTACGGCGGCCTGTCCGTCCTTTTCGCCCAGGCGCTCCCGCAATTCCTGTGCGGCGCGGCGGGTGAAGGTGAGCACCAGGATCTCGCCGGGGTCGGCTCCGCCGTCGATCAGGTGCCGGATGCGGGCCATGAGCGTGTGCGTCTTGCCCGTGCCCGGCCCGGCCAGCACCAGCATCCGGCGGGAGGGGCTGGTGGCGGCGTAGCGCTGGTGTTCGTTGAGGGAGCCGGGCGGAGTCTCGTTCGGGGCGGCGGGGGCTGCGGACGGCTGCTGGGTTTCGGCGGGGGCGGCTGCGGGCCTTTTGGCGGCGCCCCCCGGCGGGCTGACCAGGGCGGCCCCGCGCACGATGCGGGTGAGCTCCTCCGGGCTGAAGACGCGGATGCGCCCGTACTGCCCGTCGAAGCCGGGCTCGCGGAACACCTTGCCCTGGCGCATGCGCGCGATGGCCTCGGCCAGCACCGGAGAATCCTTGGCCAGGTCCTCCTGGGGGACGTCGGAGAGGATGTGCATCTCCGGCCCCAGGCGGGAGAGCAGCCTGGCCATGTGTTTTTTGACCTTGCCCGTGCCCGCGCCCACGCCGTCGATCTCGCCAAGCACCTCGCTGAGCGGGATCAGGGAGACGAACCCCGGCTGCCCCGGCGGGTTCACGGGCTGCTCGCGGTCGGCCAGCTCCATGACGCGGTGCAGCACGCCGATGGTCAGCGGCTTGCCGCACACCGGGCAGAGCCCTCCCTTGGCGCGGGTCTCGTGGGGGTCCATGACCACGCCGCAGGCCGAGTGGCCGTCCATGTGGTACTTGCCCTCTTCAGGGAAGAACTCCACCGTGCCCAGGAATTCGTGCCCAACGCCCTCGCCGCGCAGGGCGCGGTAGATGCCCTCGTAGGAGACCTCGCCCGAGAACAGGTTGGCTTCGCGCCCCAGCTTCTCGCCGGAGTGGGCGTCGGAGTTGGAGATCAGGCGGAAGCGGTCCAGCCCGGAGAGCAGGCGGTTCATGTCCGGGTCGGAGGAGAGGCCCGTCTCCAGGGCGAAAATGTGCTGGGCGTAGGCCCCGAAGCACTCCTCCACGGTGTCGAACCCCGACTTGGAGCCGAACAGCGAGAACCACGGCGTCCAGATGTGCGCCGGGACCAGGAACGCCAGCGGGTCCGTCTCCAGGACCATCTCCAGAAGGTGGCGGCTGTCCAGGCCCAGGATGGGCCGCCCGTCGGAGGCCAGGTTGCCCACGCGCTCCAGCTTGGCGTTGAGCTTGCGGGCCGCGTCGAAGGTGGGCACGTACACGAGGTTGTGCACCTTGCGGACTTTTCCGCCGCGCTTGTAGATGGAGCTTATCTCGGCAGAGAGCAGGAAGCGCGTGCGCCCCGGCAGGTGAAAACCGTCCAGCCAGGGGATTTCGGCCTCCAGGCCGGAGTTGTCCTTGAGGTGCAGGAGTCCGTCGCGGTCGGGTGCGAGCTGGTCTTCAAGCTCGGCAAGCCAGCCGGGGTGGGTGAAATCCCCGGTGGCGACCACGTCCAGGCCTTTGGCCCGTGCCCAGGCGGCGAGGTGGCGGGGCGTCAGCCCCTTGCTGGTCGCCCGGGAAAACCTGGAATGGACGTGGAGGTCGGCCCGATACTGATCCATCTCGCCCCGTGGGGCGGCTGTGGCGGCGGCCCCGGTCTGTGGCGGCGCTGATGAGGAGCGTCCGCCATGGTTTCCGGAGCAGTCTAGCGGGTTCAGGCGTAGGGGGCAATACCCGCCGCGAAACGCTGGAAGTCCCTCAAGGCCTGGGACTGGGCCTCCAGGCGCAGCCCGTCGTAGTCGCGCCCGCGCCCGAGCAGGGCGGAGGTGACGTCGCGGTCCAGGGCTCCCTCCGCCCCGGAGTTGCCGATGATGGAGGTTATCTGCCCGAGGTCCATGCCCCGGCGGTAGGGCCTGTCCTCGGCGAGGGCGGTGAAGATGTCGGCCACGGCCAGCACGCGCGAGGCCATGTCTATCTGCGAGGCGTCGATGCTGCCCGGGTAGCCCTTGCCGTCGAGCCGCTCGTGGTGCTGGCCCACCCAGCGGGCCACGTCCGAGAGCCCGGGCACGCCCGAGAGGGCGTTGAAGCCGTGCTCCGCGTGCTGGCGCATGGTCGCCATCTCGGCGGTATCCAGCGCACCGGGCTTGAGGATGATCTCCGCGGGCACGGCGAGCTTGCCCAGGTCGTGCAGCTGGCCCGCGATCTCAAGCTGCTCCAGGTCCTCCTCGGACATGCCCAGCTCCTGCCCGAGGGCCACGGCGATGGCAGTGACCCCGCGCGAGTGCGTGGCGGTGAAGCGGCAACGGAAGTCGATGATCTGACTGAAGACGCGCGACAGCGCGGACACCTCCCCGAAGCCGAGCACGGGGTTGCACTCCGGGGCGATGCCCCATTGGGCGCATTTCGCCGGGGGCTTAGCCATCTCCTCCCAGAAGCCGTGGCTTGCGGCCAGTTCCTCGAAGGCGTCCACCCACTCGGGGTTGAACATCTTGTTCCTGCCTGAGCGGATGCGTGCGACGATGCCGTCGGGGTCCAGGGGTTGGTCAGGAGAGCGGGGCAGCAGGGTGTCGACCCTGTCCACGAGGTAGACGAGGTTGCCCAGCGCCTTGCCGGGTCCGGGGGGGCCGTAGCTGGTGCGCATCCAGGACCAGGGGGTGTGGTGGGCCTGGACCATCTCCGCCGCCGCCTGAAAGCCGGGATAGCAGCGCAGCAGGCGGAAGCCCGTCTCGGGGTGGGAGGTGTCGTTGGAGTCGAACGCGAGGGCGTCCAGCCTGTCCTTGAGGGCGAAGGCCCCCACGTCGTGGAGCATGCCGGCCAGGCCCAGGTCGGCTATCTGCTGATCTTCCAGCCCGGCGGCGTGTCCCAGCCTGGCGGCCAGGGCGCCTACCCGGCTGTGGTGGCCCACGACGGCGGGGCTGATGAGGTCAAGGGAACCTGAAAGACACTCTGCAAGCTCGAACAACCTGATGGTCACGGCGTACTCCTGAAACGACCGGTTCAAAAATAAAAGAGTACGGACCGTCTTGCAAGGGGGGACGGGGCTTAAAATCCCGATTTGGTATGAATTGTTTGTGCTGCTACTGTCTATAGCGTGGGTGGCCGGGCCTAATGCCCGGCCGTTTCCATCTTGTCGGCAGGGTCACTCCGAAGCGGCTGCCGCCCGGCAACTCAGGCCTGGCCGCAGTCGCCGGGGTCCCCGTGGGATTTCTCCAGGGCGTGCTGCATGGCCGGAAGCACGGCGGCAAGGGTCTCGCGCACGCCCTTGGGGGAGCCGGGCAGGTTTACGATCAGGCTGTTGCCAAGAAAGCCCGCCACCGCCCGGGAGATCACCGCGCGCGGCGTGGCCTTGAGCCCGGCCAGGTGCATGGCCGTCTCGAAGCCGGGCAGCCGCCGCTCGATGACGGCCAGCGTCGCTTCGGGGGTGATGTCGCGCGGGGCCACGCCCGTGCCGCCGGTGGTCACGATGATGTCGAAACCCTGGGTCAGGGCCAGGTCTGTGAGCAGGGCTTTGAGCTTGCCCGTGTCGTCGGGCAGGATGTGCCCCTGGATGCAGGAGAGCTCCAGTTCGGCGGCCACCATGTCCCCGATGAGGGGGCCGGAGCTGTCCTGGCGCAGACCCGCCGCGCCCTTGTCCGAGAGGGTCACCCAGGCCAGGCTGTAGCCGCCCGTCCAGGCGGCGAAAGTGGCCGCGCCCGTGGGCAGGTAGACCTCGTCCAGGGCGTCGGCCAGGAGCACGTCCAGGGCCGGGGCCGCCCCGCCCTGGGGCCAGCGCACGCGGCCCGCCACCTGGAACAGCGGCGTGGAGCGCTGCCTGCCCAGGTACGCGCCCGCGCCCAGCTCCGGCAGGGCGCCCACCACTGTGAGCAGGGGGGAGGCCCCGCCTGCCTCCGCGCCGGAGGCCATGAGCACGCGCTGGCCCGGTTGGATGGTCGTGTCCTGGGCCACGGCGAGCAGCACGGAGTCGGTCATACGCGAAACCACCTTGACGGTTGCAATTTTGGAGGGCATGGGCCACAAAACCCGACTGAAACTCCACTTCCGAGGAAGCGCATGAAAGGCATCATCCTGGCCGGCGGCTCCGGCACGAGACTCTATCCCATCACCAGAGTGGTCAGCAAGCAGCTCCTGCCGGTGTACGACAAGCCCATGATCTACTACCCGCTGTCCGTGCTCATGCTGGCGGGCATCCGGGACATCATGATCATCTCCACCCCGCATGACCTGCCCCGCTTCGAGGAGATGCTCGGCGACGGCTCCTGGCTGGGGCTCAACTTCCACTACAAGGTGCAGCCCAAGCCCGAGGGCCTGGCCCAGGCCTTCGTGCTGGCCGAGGATTTCATCGGCAAGGACAAGGTCTGCCTGGTGCTGGGCGACAACATCTTCTACGGCCAGGGCATGGCCAGCGTGCTGCAGCGCTGCGCCCAGCTCGACAGCGGCGGCGTGGTCTTCGGCTACAAGGTGCGCGACCCCGAGCGCTACGGCGTGGTGGAGTTCGACGAGGCCCACAACGTCATCTCCATCGAGGAGAAGCCGAAACAGCCCAAGAGCAAGTTCGCCGTCACCGGCCTGTACTTCTACGACAACCAGGTGGTGGAGATCGCCCGCAACCTCAAGCCCTCCCCGCGCGGAGAGTTGGAGATCACGGACGTGAACAACGAATACCTCAAGCGCAAGCAGCTCAAGGTGGAGTTCCTGGGCCGGGGCTTCGCCTGGCTGGACACAGGCACCCACGAGTCCCTGCATCAGGCCGCCGGGTTCGTGCAGGCCATCCAGGACCGCCAGGGCCTCAAGGTCTCCTGCCTGGAGGAGATCGCGTTCCGCATGGGCTACATCACCGACGCCGACCTGGAGCACCTCGCCCAGGACATGCTCAAGAATTCCTACGGCCAGTACCTCATGGACGTTGTCCGCGAGGCCAGAGGGGAGGGCTGATCCATGACCAAGGCTGTTCCCGTTCCCAAGGGGTACTCCTTCGCCGCCCATGACGCGGGTTTCCGCTACCAGGGGCGCGACGACGTGGCCCTCATCGTTTCGGATCGCCCCGCCGCAGGGGCGGGCGTGTTCACCAAGAACCTGTTCCAGGCCGCGCCCGTCACCGTGGCGCGCCAGAACCTGCAAAGCGGCGAGACCATCCGGGCCTTCCTGGCCAACGCCGGGCAGGCCAACGCCTGCACCGGGGCCCAGGGCATCGCCAACTGCAAGGAGACCCTGGCCCTCGTGGCCGAGCGCCTGGGCCTGGAGCCGGAGGACATCCTGCCGGCCTCCACGGGCGTCATCGGCCCGCAGCTGAAGATGGACATCTGGCGCGCCCAGGTGCCCGCACTGGCTGGCAAGCTGGGCCAGTGCTCGCCCATCCAGGCGGCCAAGGCCATCATGACCACCGACGCCTTCCCCAAGATGGCCTGGGGCTCCGTGGAGTACGACGGCGGCGAGGTCCGGCTGTTCGGCATGGCCAAGGGCGCGGGCATGATCTGCCCCAACATGGCCACCATGCTCTGCTTCATCGTCTGCGACGCCCAGGTGGACACCGAGCGCTGGCAGGAAATGCTGGCCTCCGCCGTGGACGCCAGCTTCAACGCCGTCACCGTGGACGGCGACACCTCCACCAACGACTGCGTGCTGGCCATGGCCAACGGGGCCTCGGGCGTGCGCGTGCAGACCGACGGCGAGCTGGCCGCGCTCTCCGAAGCCCTGCGCGAGGTCTGCCAGGCCCTGGCCTACATGGTGGTGGAGGACGCCGAGGGCGGCACGCGCATCATCCGCGTGCACGTCACCGGCGCGGAGGACAACATGCAGGCCGAGACCTGCGCCCGCGCCGTGGGTCACTCGCCCCTGGTCAAGACCGCCATGTTCGGCCGCGACGCCAACTGGGGCCGCATCGTGGCGGCGGTTGGCCGCAGCGGCGCGGACTTCGACCCGGACAAGGTGACGGTGGCCATCGGAGGCATCCCGGTGTTCGCCGAAGGCCAGCCCGTGGAGGGCGACCTGGACGCCCTGCTGGCCCCGCACATGCGCCGCACCGAGGTGGCCGTGGATATCGACCTGGCCGCCGGGGACGGCGAATACCTGCTCCTGGCGTCGGACCTGGGCTACGACTACGTGAAGATCAACGGGGATTACCGTTCGTAGCGGAGAGAAATCCGTATCAGATGTTCATATGGCCGGGTCTCCTTCAGGAGGCCCGGTTTTTTTGTGCAACAGCGGCATATTGGGCGAAACCATCTCGAATGACTTCGGGGTGAGGGTACTTAACCCCAAGCTGGGAGGAGGTGGCGTTATGAATGATGCGATGTTCATGAAGAGGATGTTTCATGGCTATATACGTAATTATGCTGCATTACGGTGGCATGTGCTCAATAACTATGCGGACATGACGTCGCTTGAGATAAGTTATTTCAGTAAACTTGGTACGCTTTTGGGGTATGTTCCGGTCAGGGAGTACGCTGACGTGCCGCCAGCTCAGCATCATTACGCGAACAAAAGCAACCCGAGAGATCTTGTCTGGCTTAACCTTGAAGAGAATAAGGTGATTCTTCATCTGGAGCGTGAGAATGAGAGCAGTAATTATTTTAATGCTGTGAGAAACGTCAAGAATAAACTGCTGGATTCAGCACAATTTCCAGAGGACAGATATTTGGTTGGTGTGTTCGGTTGGGTAACAGATGCCGACTATTCGGGCATGATCGGATTTGTGGCGAATAATAACCACTATCAAAAGAAGAATGTGATGTTTATAAGCTACATCGGCCCAACAAAGAACGAAGCCACGCAGATAGTATGTGATATTTTCCCAAAGGGCAGTCACGAAAGGTGCGAAGCCTGGGCGGAACTGGACAAGGGGGGATACTGGTATGCGCATTTCGGGCCTGCGCCATCGGCGGAGTGCCAGCCGCTGCCCCCCCCAGCCGTGCCCAGATGGATTCAAATCAAGGCCGGTACGAATCAGATAACTAACCAGAGGACGTAATTTACTTCTGAATTACATCTGGGCCGCTTGCCCCAACGGTGATTGCGGCCTCGATCGTCCTTCTCCCAGCGCCTTCCGGCGGGGCGCTCAACAGCGCCTCTAGGTCCTCCACGGTGTCCAGGTCCGCCAGCATGGGCAGTTGGGCCGGTTCCAGCGGCTCCAGCACCCGCATGGTGGCCTCGAACACCTCCGGCGTGCTCCAGGGGATGTTCTCGAACACGTCCGGCAGGTAGCTCGCGGCCCTGAAGCCCACGGTCCAGTAGCCGCCGTCGGGGCTGGGTCCGATGAGCGCCGGTTCCGATCGCAGCAGGCGGCAGAGTTGCGACGCCCTGCGCGCCGTGAGACCGGGCAGGTCCGACCCCAGGGCCGCGGCCGACGCGTAGCCTTGCTCGAAGGCCCAAGCGAAGGCGTTGTGCAGGCGCTGGCCCAGGTCCGCCCCTTCCTGGGGGATCACCCGGTCGAGCGAAGGCAGCCAGTTCCGCACTTCGTCCAGGCCGTCGACAGGGTCGACGAAGCCGATGACATCCGCGCCGCAACCCGCAAGGGCGTCCAGCATGTCCTCCACGCAGGCGCGGTACAGGGCCAGGGCGGCTTCGTCCCCCAGTCGGGCGGCCAGGCGTGTCTTCACCCGGCCCTGGCGCGGGGCGCGCAGCATGAAAAGGATGCAGAGGGGAGAAGAGGGAGGGGAAGTCAGAAGATGCCTCCGGCGGCCAAAGGAACTTCGTTCCTTTGGAATCCTGTATTGCTTCGCGTTCACGGCGCGAGCGCGTCGCAGGATAGAGAAACGCTGGAATGTATCAAGTCCTGACCGGGCCGAAAGGATGCGGGCTTTGCCTACAGTGGGCGGGCCGCAGATATTTGACCCGAGTCAGCGCAGCCGATGCTGCGGCAAGGTATCAATGCGCAGCTTTTCCGGCTGGCCAAAGTGAGACCCGCCGCGCGCCTGTCGCCGGTGCGGGACCGGTCCGGGCTGTCTTGCGCTGGCGCTTGCGCCAGAGGGCCGAAGGCCCGGCAGCTTGGGCAGCCCGAGGCCGGGTCGCACCGGCGACAGGCGTGGTACAACCCGATTTCTTGCCCGTTGCTCTTGCCCGGCAGCTTGGGCAGCCCGGCCGTGCCGCGCAGGCAACTGGCGTGATACAACCCACGTCTCTTTATGCCAGCGCGCCCTTGCAGCTCGACCCGGCCCCGGCGGTGCAGCCCAGGCAGTGCGGCCCCGTGACCACCACGCGTCCGGCCAGGGCCTCCCTGTCGAAGGCGTCGATGTGGTCCGGCGCGCCGTGGTTTATCCGCAATCCCAAAGCCTGGTTGAAGTCGCAATCGTACAGCGCCCCGTCCCAACCCACGTTCACCTGGCTGCGGCACATCAGCCCGCTCAGCGTGTCCGGGTTGAACTTCTCGCGCAGCAGGGTCCAATAATCCTTGTCCTGGCCTTTGCTCTCCAACTCCTCCAGGTAGCGGCCCAGGGGCATGTTGGTGATGGTCCGCAGGTTGGAGAACGCCACCCCGTGCAGGCTGAGCGCCTTGCGGTAGTCGCCCTCCAGGGCCTTCTCGTCCGGCGGCAGGTAGGGGCCCAGGGGGTGGTTGAACACCAGGTCTAGGGTCGGCCCGCCCGGCTGGGCATAGCCCAGGGCGTTCAAGCGGCGCATGGCCTCGATCACCTTGGAGTGCACGCCCGCGCCGCGCATGGGGTCCACGTTCTCGGCCAGATAGCAGGGCAGGGAGGCCACCAGGCCGATGCCAAGCCCGGCGTACAGCTCGTAGAAGTGCTCGAAGCCCTGCTCCGTGAGGATGGCCAGGTTGGTGCGCACCTGCACGGTGAGCCCCGCCCCGCGCAGGGTGCGCAGGAAGCCGGGCAGGCCGGGGTTCAGCTCCGGGGAGCCGCCCGTGACGTCCACCAGAGCCGGGCGGACCTCCAGCGCGGCATGGGCCACCTTGTCCAGGGTGGCCTCGTCCATCAGTTCGGTGCGGTGCGGCCCGGCCTCCAGGTGGCAGTGGGTGCAGGCCAGGTTGCACTTGAGGCCCACGTTCACCTGGAGCACGTCCAGGCCCGAGGCCTGGAGCTCGCCCCCGGCCAGCTGTTCGAAAGCGTTCATGAATGCTCCTTCAATGGGCCTGCGGCCCGGTGCAGGGGCGCGAGCCGTTCCGGCGGCACGCCCAGCAGATACAACAGGATGATATACCAGTTCAGGAAAGTCCTGCGCCAGACGCCCTCGGCCTCCCAGCGTCTGGGCGAGGCCAGGGTGCGCCCCTTGGCGAAGCCGATGCGCAGGCCCGCCCGGCGGGCGCGGACCATGATGTCCACGTCCTCCAGGATGGGCATGTCCGCGAATCCTCCCAGCGCGTCGAAGGCGGCGCGGGTGAAGAACTGCGCCTGGTCGCCGTAGGGGGCCAGGGTCAGCCGGGAGCGCAGGCTGGCCACCCGGGCGATGAGCCGCAGGGACCACTTGTCCGAGCGGATGCCCAGGTCGAAGGCTCCGGCCTGGCTGCGTCCCCCGGCCAGGGCGTCGTCCATGGCCTGGAAGGCTCCGGCTGGCAGGGCGCAGTCCGCGTGCAGGAACACCAGCACCTCGCCCCCGGCGTGTCGCGCGGCGGCGTTCATCTGCCGGGCTCGCCCTCGCGGGGCGGGCACGGCCAGCACGCCGGGGCGCTCCAAGGCGGCCAGGGTGGTGCGCTGCGGGTGGCCGTCCGCCACGAGGATCTCCACGCGCCGCCCGTAGCCCACGGTGCGGATGTGGTCCACCAGGGCGTTGATGCGCTCCTCCTCCCCCAGCACGGGAACGATGACCGAATACGAAAAGGACATGGCTCACGCTGCATAACAGGCCCGGAGCCTTCCCGCAAACGTTGGCTTGGTTGCCTCTTGACGTATTTGCGAAACCGGTCCAACTCCCTGGCGAGGAGTCTCATATGCTGATCAGAACGTTCGAGCACGAGCCCTTCGAGGGCCCGGCCAACATAGAGGCCTGGGCCGCAAAGCGCGGCCATACGATGGTTCGCACCTTCCTGCACGCCGGGGATGCCCTGCCCCAGACGCCCGATTACGACATGCTCGTGGTCATGGGCGGCGGCATGAGCGTGCACGACGAGCTTCAGTTCCCCTGGATGCGCGAGGAGAAGGAGTGCCTGAAGCAGGCCGTGGCCAGGGGCCGCAGCGTGCTGGGCGTGTGCCTGGGCGCGCAGATGCTCTCCGAGGCGCTGGGCGGCTGCGTCTGCCAGGGCAGGCACCGGGAGATCGGCTGGCACCCCGTGCGGCTGACCCCATGGGCGGCCACGAATCCGGCCTTCGCCGGGCTGCCCAGGCAGTTCATGGGCTTCCATTGGCACGGGGAGACGTTCTCCATCCCGCGCGGGGCCAACCTCCTGGCGGAGAGCGACGCCTGCGCGCATCAGGCCTTCGCCGTGGGGGCCAAGCTGGTGGGGGTGCAGTTCCATTTCGAGACGACGATGGAGAGCATGGAGCAGTTCCTCTCCGCCGCCGGGGACGATCTTGCCCCGGGCGATTACGTGCAGACGGCCGCACAGATGCGGGAAGGCGCGGCGCGGCACATGGCCGCGCTGGAGGGGATGTTGTTCAGGTTGCTGGACAATATGGCCAGGGAGATTTGAGAGCGGAAGGAATGTTTGGGTTGTAGTCTCCGGGGGAGCCCCCTCCGGGACGGCGGCGGACGATATATTTGAAGAATATCGCCCG